>DBVW01000009.1 GCA_002308495.1 Alphaproteobacteria bacterium UBA1254 | reverse complement strand
TGTTTGTCGGCTGGAACGGTTTATCCGTTAAGAGCCACGGCAGTGCAGACGGCTTCAGCTTTTCGGTTGCCTTAAATAATGCGGCGATGCTGGTTCGCCAAGATTTTGTTTCAACCATCAGAAGCGAGCTTGAAGATATTGACCTTGATGAAATCTCTCAAGATATGTTTTATGATGTGATGTGATTAAACATTAAAAGCAAAAAGATAAGATGCTTTCGGGCATCTTTTTTTTATAGCCTTTTTTCCATAATGTCTTTTGGCGGCTAGTAATTATATTCTGCTTTTAATAAGGGGAATGTGATGAGAAGCGCTTTATTAATTGTTTTGTTGCTTATTGTCGGCTGCTATTTAATGGACAATGATGCCGCATCAAATGTGATGTCAACAACAGATCAAACAAACATCGGTAAAGTGAAGTTTACCGACACGCCGAAAGGTTTGTTTGTTGAAGTCGATTTTAAAAATTTGCCGACGGGCGAACATGGCTTCCATATTCACGAATATGGCAGTTGTGAAAAAGGGCTGAATAGTAGTGGTCAGGAAGAGCCAGCACTTGCAGCCGGCGGACATTATGACCCAGATCAGACAGGAAAACATTTAGGTCCGAAAGGCGAGGGACACAGAGGTGATCTGCCGGCTTTGAAAGTTAATGAAAAAGGATCCGTCAAAACGAGCTTTTACATGCCGCGCTTAACAGCTAAAGAAATAAGAGAACGCTCGGTTGTTATTCATGCGGGCGGCGATAATTACCAAGATACGCCGAAAGCTTTAGGCGGCGGAGGCAAACGCATTGCCTGCGGGGTGATTAAATAAAAAAGGAACAAAGATAAAATCAGGTTTAGAAACAGCGAGGACAATCTTTGACTTGTCCTGTGCATTTCGTAAGATCGGCATTACAGCAATCGCTTTTTGTGAAAGAATAGTTGTCTAATTGATATTTTCCGCATTTGTTTTTAGAACTGATGATGAGGCAATCTTGTTGATGAGAATCTTTACAACACTTTTTGATGGGAGAATAAGGATAATCTTTAAATTCGCCAACTCCGCAATACTCTTTATGATGGATCAAACGGCAATCGTTTTCGCTCGAATCTTTACAACACTTTTTAGAGGGGATTGAAAAAGATTTGGGATACTCGACCCATTGCCCTGAGCCGCAATCTTCAAGCTCGTCTGTAAGGACGATGCAATCGCCCTGATCTGAACTGTTACAACATCTTGTAACAATGGAAAATCCCTCAGGACACGTCTTGCAATTTGAATCAATGCAAGCATGCGCTTGCAGAGATAAAAATCCCATGCAAATAATGGGAACGCATAGTAACAAAATCTTTTTCATTTTTAACCTTTCAGCTTTAGAAAAAGTCTATTTGCGTAAAATTAAAATGTCAAGTTTAAAAGCCTGCTTAATGTCGCATGTTGTAAGAAGTCGAAGCTTCTCACACCAACAAAAAAACCGCCATAAAGGCGGTTTTTTGTATCTGGTCGGGACGAGAGGATTCGAACCTCCGACTTCTTGCACCCCATGCAAGCGCTCTACCAGGCTGAACTACGTCCCGTACGTTGCAAGCATTTTTTAATTTAGCTTGCTAAAAGATTTTTTAAATTATCTTTTAAATCCAATAATTCGTTTTTAAGCTTTGTGAGCGTTTCAATTTGCTGCACATCAAGCTTTTGAGAGGGCGCCGATTCTTGCACCTCAGGTTCGGAAGAGGACAAGACGGGTTCAAAAAAATCCTTTTGAATATCGCCGCTCAAAAATGCCTTAGCGCCGTATTCTTTGAATATTTTCTGAACGCCCTCAATGGTATATCTCTTTTCATAAAGAAAATCTTTGATAAGTCTTATGAGCTCAACATCGTCAGGACGATAATAACGCCGACCGCCGCTTGTTTTCATCGGAGAAATTTCTTTGAATTTCGTTTCCCAAAAGCGCAAAACATGCGTGGCAACACCGATTTCGCGACCGACTTCGGCAATGGTTCTGAAAGCTGATTTCGACTTATTAACCAAGCCTATATCCCTTATTTGTTGATAGATTTACGCATAATTTGAGAAGGCTTGAAAGAAATAACGGTACGGGCAGAAATAGTTGCCTCAACACCCGTTTTGGGGTTACGACCGATACGAGGTTTTTTCCTTCTTAACATCAAAGTGCCGAAAGATGAAAGCTTAACATCGTTACCTTGAATCAACTGTTCTCTGATTTCACCGATCATCAAATCCAAGATATCACCGGCATCCTTGCGGGAAATACCGATTTCTTCATAAATTTTTTCTGCAATATCAGAACGAGTAATTGTTTTCATTTTATGCTTTTCCTTAAAGTTAAATATTAATTTCTTTGAACTTACAACAAAGAAAATAAAATCTCAAGAGCAGAAAGAGATATTTCACAAGTTTTTTATGTTTTCTACAGATAATTTTTTGCTTTACATTTACCTTTTTTTGTTTTATAGTGCGCTCACTTCCGAGAAGGCGGATTTTTAAATCCCGTTATAAATGTATGGTTTATAACTATCGGGACAATAACAATTTAACTTAAAAAAGGAAAAAATTTTATGAAAAGTATCGTATCTGCAAAGAAAAAACCAAGTCGTCGCTATGGCGTCAACCTTTGGGGTGACGGTAACAGCCCGATTAACAAAAGAAATTATGCCCCCGGTCAGCATGGTCAAAAAAGAAAGAAAATGTCTGACTATGGCACGCAATTGTCTGCAAAACAAAGATTGAAGACATATTACGGCAATATTTCCGAAAAACAGTTTCACAAATATTACGAAGAAGCTATTCGTCGTACGGGTGATGCTGCTGAAAACTTGGTTGGTTTGCTTGAATCTCGTTTGGACAACATTGTTTACAAAGCAAAGTTCGTTCCGACGGTTTTTGCTGCTCGTCAATTCATTAACCATGGTCACGTTACCGTTAACGGTAAAAAGGTAAACATTCCTTCTTATATGTTAAAAGTCGGTGATACAATTGAAGTTAGAGAAAAAGCTAAATCAATGGCAATGGTTATTGCATCTGTTGAATCTCAAACAAGAGAAACACCGGATTATATCGAAGTTGACACAAAGAAGTTAACGGCAAAATACAATTATGTTCCGAAATTTGCTGACATTCCTTATGCAGCATTGATGGAACCGAACCTTGTTATCGAGTTTTACTCAAGATAATAAGCGTTTTGAAAAAGTTAAAGCCCCGTTTGAAAACGGGGCTTTCTTAATTTGTTATTTCAAATTATAAGCACTTAAAAAGCAAAGTCCTTGTAACTTCTCTTTCTCTGTTGAGGAACAAACCGTAATCGTCGACATAGGTTGCGACGTTTTCGGACTGATTCAAAACCTTAAAGCGTCTATCACACTTTTGATTAGCCAAACGGTAACATTCCGTCATGGTATAAGAATTGCCGTTGCATGTGGCTTCATAAACATTGTTGTATTTTGAGTCGTATACGGGCTTAACCGAGGTGTCGGAAGCACAGGCAGCGAGCGCTAAAACAAAAGAAAGACAAATATATTTTTTCATGATAAACACTTCCTTGAATAATTTTAATCTAACTCAAGAATAGAGAAAACAAAATCAAAAATCAAGCCTTATTTATAAAATGCAACAACAGAAATTATATACGTTTGACAGAAGCGGTAAGTTGTGATAAATTCAAATGCAAAAGGGTAGAGATTAATGCGGCTTTATTGTTTTACATACTTTACAGATAAAATCTTAAAAGAAGGATATTTATCACTCGCGGCAAACAAAGATCCGAAACAAGCTGTCGTATACGCAAGAAAAGCAGGCTCGGATAACTTAGAAGATATTAAAGCTTACCTTGAAAAACAGTTTAACGGGCGAACGCGTTCGATTTGTTGCTTAACCGAAATGCCGAAAATCGAAGAGTATGAGCACCCGTATTTGAACCATATTGTTCACTATGCGGATATTATTTCATTTGAGCTTAATGATTTAATTAAAAGCGGCCTTGTCGAAGCAATATATTGTAAAGATTGTCATGAAACAGCTAAAATTAACTCTGAAAAAGAAAATATTTACCGCCTGAACAGTGCCGATGAAATTGATACGTCACCTCTGCCGTGGCATGAGGCGAGGGAAGAATACGGCTCGCCTTATAACATGTTAAGGCATTACTTTGTCGTTTTGACAAAGGGCTGTATTCCGCCCGAATATATCAAAGTTGAGCGTAAGGGCGAAGAATTTAAGGAGAACTAAGTTGAAGCTTTATCACTATGTTGCACGGCCGAACAATGTTTTAGAAAAAGGCTTATTATCCATTGCCGCCAATAAAAATGCGAATTTGTCTTATTATATGAAGCGCAGCGGTGCTGATACGCATGAAGGGGTTTGTAAGTGGATGGAAAATTGCTTTGAAGGGCGAAGCAGGGGAATCAGAGTTTTTACTGAACCTTGCCAATGGACCGAGCGAAGTCTTTATTGCATCAAAAGCTTTATTGATAAGGCAGACCTTTTTGAGATTGATGTTGATACACTTGAGGCAGATGGTTTAATTGAAGCCGTCTATGTGAGTCCGTCGGTTTTGGATTTGCCAAATATAGAAGAAAAGCAATATACAGATGAAATTTTACAAAAAATAAACGGTATTGCAGATATTGACTATTCGCCGATTGCTTGGAGTGTTTGTGATGATGAGCTCGGGCACAGATTTGCCTTTGTGCGTTATTATTTGCTTGTTATCAAAGGCGGTATAATTAAACCGAAATATTTGAAAAAGATATAAAAAAAGCCCGCTAAAAACGGGCTTTTGTAAAATAAGTGAATTTTAGAATGCCAAACGCATTGTGTCTTGAGCAATCATCAATTCTTCGTTTGTCGGGATAACGAAAACTTTAACGCGGGAGTCAGGTGTTGAAATCTCAACGGTTTGACCGCGCTTTTTGTTGTTTTCGACATCAAGCTTAATGCCGAGATAAGCAAGCTTTTCCATAATCATAGAGCGCAAAATCGAACCGTTTTCACCGACGCCTGCGGTAAAGACAATCGCATCCACTCCGCCCAAAACGGCGATATACGCACCGATAAAGCGTAAAATGCTGTGAACATACATGTTCATGGCAAGCGTGCATTTTTCATCGCCTTCCTGATAACGTGTTTCAACATCACGGTTGTCAGAATAACCGCAAATGCCGAACATACCGCTTTGTTTGTTTAAGATATTGTTGACTTCTTCGGCAGATTTGCCCAAAAGCTTTTGTAAGTGAAGCGCAATAAACGGATCAATGTCGCCCGAACGTGTGCCCATGATGATGCCGGCAAGAGGGGTAAAGCCCATCGATGTGTCAACGCATTTGCCGTTATCGACCGCGGCAAGTGAGGCACCGTTACCCAAGTGGCAAGTAATGATTTTGCCTTTTTTACCGATTAACTTGGCAGCTTCTTGAGACACAAAGGCGTGTGAAATGCCGTGAAAGCCGTAACGACGGATTTTATGCTGAGTGTAATATTCCAAAGGAAGCGGATACATAAAGGCTTCTTTTTTCATGCTTTGATGAAAGACCGTATCAAACACGGCAACTTGGGGCACGTTCGGCAACAATTTCTGAACGGCTCTGATGCCTGAAATGTTGGCCGGCATGTGAAGAGGCCCTAAAGGCTTTAAGCTTTCCATTTTTGCCATGGCGTCTTCATCGATTTTAACAGAATCTTGGAACAATTCGCCACCATGCAACACACGGTGTCCGACAGCCGATAACTCTTCAACGCTGTTTAAAGGTCCGGAAAGCAAAAAGTTGATAACTTCTTGAAAGGCTTCGGTGTGAGTCGGCATCGGTGTTACTTTTGTTTGTTTATTGTCACCGATTTTTAAGGTAATGTTCGCACCATCTGCGCCGATACGCTCGGCAATACCTTTGGCAACAGCCTCATAGCGATCGCCGTCAACATTAAAAAGCTGATATTTTAAGGATGATGAACCGGAATTGATAACAAGTATTTTCTTCATAAATTTAACCTTTCTTATTTGTTTTGAGCCTGAATGGCGGTAATGGCGATTGTGCCTAAGATATCTTCAACCAAAGCACCGCGTGACAAATCGTTAATCGGGGCGTTTAAGCCTTGCAAAACAGGTCCGTAAGCCTCGCAGCCGCCAAGTCTTTGAAGGAGTTTGTAGCTGATGTTGCCGGCGTTTAAATCAGGAACGATTAAAACCTTTGCTTTGCCTGCAACCGCACTTTCGGGTGCCTTTTTCTTGGCAACGGTCATATCAAGAGCGGCATCTGCCTGAAGCTCGCCGTCGATTTGAATGTTTAAACTGTTGTACGGTTCTGTTTTAAGCGTTTCTAAAGCAAGTGTCAAAGCGGCTTTGACCTTATCAACGTCTTCGCCTTTGCCCGAACCTTTTGTTGAATAAGAGAGCATGGCAACTTTCGGCTCAATACCGAACATAACGGCAGATAAGGCAGAAGTGACGGCGATGTCGCCGAGTTCTTTTTCGCTCGGCTTAATGACCAAACCGCAGTCAGATAAAATAAACGGCTCGCCGTTTGAGACCATGATGAAAAATGATGAAACGCCCATCGCGGGGTTTTTAGACTTGATGATTTGAAGGGCAGGGCGCACCGTATCGGCGGTTGAGTGATTGGCACCCGAAACCATACCGTCGGCATGACCGGATTTCATCATCAAAGTTCCGAAATAATTGTAGTTTAAAGCGGTTTTTTGAGCTTCTTCTTCAGTCATTCCTTTGGCTTTTCTGAGCTCATAGAGCAATTTGGTGTATTCTGCCAAATGTTCGGATTTTTCGGGCTCGATAATTTGAATGCCCTCCATCGACCAGCCTTTTTTTGCAAAAAAAGCCTTAATTTCATCAGGTTTTCCCAAGATAACGGGATTGGCAACCTTGTTTTGAACGGCCAAATAAGCGGCCTCTAAAACGCGCTCATCTTCGCCCTCAGGCAAAACGATTGTTTTAACATCTTGTGCCGCTCTTTTAACAAGAGAGCTTAAATATGGGCTTAACATCAACATTTTCCTTTTTGATAAATAAATGATAACTGGCGCAAGTTAATCACTATCTTATTCAAAAGTCTAGAAGAAATTAAGTTATTACACAGTTAAAATGCTTTTAAGTTATACGAAAAATTTTCTTTACTTTGACATAAAAATATGTTCTAATAACCCTCGGATATGAAAGAGATTTTATATCAAGTACCTTGTGGGTGCGGGGCTGTCAGAAGCTCTCACAATAGACAGCGAAAGGATAACGCTGTAAAAGGTGCTATCTTTTAATTTTTTAAAAGAGGCACAAATTATCCCCGATTGATTTGGTCGGGGAGCTGTTGACGAATGTTCAAGGATTTTCCTAAAGGTCAACAGAGTCATTTTCTATTGTGTGATTTCTGAACTCTCCGACCGCTCTTTCAAGGAGCGGTTTTTTAGTTTAATGATTAATGGAGAAAATTTAATGAAAAAAATTGCGATTCTCTTGTTGATAGTAGGAGTAGTATTTATCAGCATTTCTCAAAAAGCCGTTTCAAGGCAAGAAAGATATAATGTTTGCCGAAACGGTGAAGGAGAGGCGAGTAGAATGGGCGGATGGATTTGTGAAACGGATGGTAAAGTATGTTACATATATTCAAACGCGCACAGTTCACAACTGTTGTATTGTGAAAACAAATGATAATCTAGAATATTAGAGAGAAAATGACATGATGGAATTTTTAATCAAAATGGGGCTTGCTGCAATAGGCTTAACCTTTGCAATTCAATGTTTTGTTTGGCTAATAGGACCTGTGATATTAGTAATTAATGGTATTGCCAATTTCTTTAAGGGTAAAGATTAAAGGAGAAAATTTAATGCCAATAGTTATTTGTGAACACTGTGGAGCTAAATACTCGTATAAAGAACAAAAAATTCAAATGAGAGATAAAGATTTCGAAAGATGCCAGATTTGTCACCAGATTCTTTTAAAATGGAATGGGGGCATTAATTGTTATGATTTTCAACTTATAAGTGAGAATGAAGATATTATTGCAGGTGAAAATGGAGGTAACAATGAATAAAATACTTTTTATAGTCATATTACCTTCTTTTTTGTTTTCGCTTAACGTTTCAGCAAGGGGCTTAGGTGGAATAGGAACATACCTTTTAGGAAAGTCAGCATTGGTTGCAGCAAGACATGCAAATAATAGAAGCTATAGTAATACTAATAATTCTAATTTTTCCGAATCGCATGTTGTAAGAGATTATTATCCAAATGGAAAAATTAAAGTTGAACAAACGTTTCAAAATGGGGAACCAAACGGCTTATCAAGATATTACTATGAAAATGGTAATATTAAAGCCGAGGGAAATTTTAAGAATAGTAAACAAGATGGACTATGGAAAGAATATGATGAAGACGGAAAGTTAGAAGGAAAGGTTAATTGGAGTGAAGGGGTACAAGATGGACCAAGCGTATATTATTACTCTAATGGACAAGTTCAAGAAGAAGGAAATTGGAAAGAAGGGCAACCATTGGGAGAAGGAAAATATTATTATCCGAATGGAAAAATTTTAGCAATTTGCTCAGGGAATACTACTTCTGCAAATCAAAATTGTACAGCATATTATGAAACAGGAGCTATTTTGTACAAATTAAGTAATTCAGATGGACATTTTAGTGGCCATTATATTGGATATTATCCTGATGGAACGATAATGATAGAACAAAATCTAAAGAACGGAGTGCCGGATGGAGTGGCATATTCTTATCACGAAAATGGGGCTTTACATCACAAAGTCAATTTCAAAAATGGTATTCCCGATGGAGTATGGAAAGTGTATTATGAAAATGGACAACTAGCTTCAGAATTGAGTTATAATAATGGTGTACCAAACTATGATGGAAAAATGTACTATCCTAGCGGAGAACTTTTACTGGATGATGCAAAAAATCAATTTTACTATGAAAATGGGCAATTGTTTTGGGATACTGAAACAGGAAGAATGTTTAATGAAGATGGTAAACCTATTAACCAAGGGGAATATTAATGTGTTTTGTTATATATGGTTGGGGAAAGACGACAAAATCTATTGTTGAAACACTTCGCTTAGAGTGTCCGAAATGCGGAAGAAAACTGGATGTCGTTAAGGTAACGAGTTGGGCGACACTTTTCTTTATTCCGATTATTCCGTATAAAAGTAAACTGTATCTCCATTGTAAAGATTGCGATGGTTTCTATGGGCCATTTGAGGAAGATAAAATTATAGAAATAAAAACAGAGATTAATCGCCATTATGGATATGAGAGTGAAAACCAAAGAGAAGATAATAAAAAAGACAATAAGAAAGAAGATTCGTCAGGCTATGGATGGTTGATTTTCGTTTTAATCTTCTTGGCCCTTCTTGCATTGGCTAGCTAAATGTTCTCCGTTTTTTTATTATAGCCCCATTAATCAGAAGCATTTATAAAGTGTGAAATAAGGATTTTTTTAAAAAGTTCTTGATTTTTTGCGCGAGATGTGTCAAGTTTAGACAAATTGTATTTCATTGTCTAATAATTAATTCTCTATATTTATGAAAAAGCTGATTTTTCTCACGCTTTGCGTGATTCTTGCGGTATGCCAAGCGTATGCGCAAGAGCCTGAAATTAATCTGACGGTTCCCGTTATGGGCACCGGTAAGTTCTTCCAAAAGCATTATATTTATCAAACTGTCGAAATTTCGACGATTGTCGGCAAAGACAAAGACGAAGCTCAAGACAGTTTTGATGATTCGGATGAGGCATCCGGCAGCAGCTCTCGAAACAATAATCTTCCGGACATTGTCAAAAACTTGAATTTAGGCATGAATATCGGATATTCGATGATTTTTGTGCCCGGCAAAATCAAGGACGACCTTCTCGAAATCAACCGCTTCGGTTTTGCCTACAGCGCGGGATTTATTGCTGCCTTTGACCGTCAGGATGAATATGATGTGACTTGCGATTTCTTAGGAAAAATCGGGGTTGAAACAGGAAACGGACACGCACTCGGAATCGGTATTGATTTGTTGCTCGGCGGCGGTAAGAGTGCCGGCGTGACCTATGTGGAAGTTGATGATGAATGGCAATCGTATCCGTACACCAAATGGTGTTTCAAACAAGGTATGCAGGTTTGGCTCAATACCAATTTGTTGACCACCGGCATCAAAAACACCGATATCTTGGCATTCGGGCGGTTTGTTTATTCAAAAGATCCGCAAGGTGATGAGACAACCGACACAGAAGATAACACCCTCGACAACTGGATCGAAGAATCCTGGCAATTCGGCATCACTTTGAGATATCGCTTCTAAGAAAAAGGCTCATGCACACAAAGCATGGGCCTTTTTTATTTTGCAACAAAAAGCTGTAAGTATTTTGTCAAAAAAAGATTGATTATAATTTAATTAAATGATATACTGAAAATCAGTTAGTACTTGAAGTTCAAATGGGGACGAACGATGAACGAGAAAGAAGCACGTGCCGAGCTTGAGAACATAAAAAAAGCTTTTAAGCCGAGTAAAAGTTGGCTTGAACGTGTGTTCCGCAGAAAACAGGATAATTTTTATATCGAAAACACACAGCAGATGAATCGTACTTTAAGAGATATTCTCGAACAACATCCTCATTTGGCGCCTGAAGTTTTAAGTGTTGTTCAAGAAAGTTTAAATTTTGAACCTCTTGAATACGAATTAGGGGATATATATAAAACCTTAGGCCACATTTTAAAAACAGCCCCCGAACTTCAAGAAAAAGTTTTTGAAATGTATAAAAAACTTTTTGAAAATGAACAAAACACAGACGATTTGTTAAGAGAAAACTATAAAATTCTTAAAGATGTACTTGAAAAATCTCCCGAGGCGCTGCCCGAGGTTTATGATGTTTTAAAAGCCGGCTTAAAATCACAGCAAAATGGCGATAAATCGCTGACTCAGGCTTATAGCGTAATGATAGATATACTCAAAATAGAGCCATCACGTGCTTCGGAAATTTTTGAAATTGTCAGAGAAGATGATCAAAAAGGCAGATATCCGGGCTCTAGAGCGATGGTGTCGGCTGTTTTAGGTCATGTTATGCTGATCGATCCTCAATTTGGTCCTGATGCCTTAAATATCATCAAAAACTCCATGCCGGCAGAAGCGGACGGCTCATACGACAGTCGTGAAACGAAAAAAACTGTTTTTCAAAATTTGGCATACGTCGGAAAAGAAAAGCCGGAGTTGGTCAAAGATATATGGAACATAATGATTGATGAAATAAAAAAGGATAAATCCCTTGATAAGGGCGATAATGATTTTCATCATGATAATGAGCTCCGCGACATCTTAAGTTCTAGTTGGTCAGGAGGATACAGCGAAATATATGGGGAGTTTAGAAAGAAAATTTATCCGATTATTGCAGAAGATATTCGCGCCGGAAAATATGAGCCGAAAGTTTTAGAACGTATCATGAAACATTTAACCTTGAGCGATGACGAAGAAGCAAAATTGGCTATTTTAAGTGCTTTCGTTGAAAGTACGAAGCAAACAGAAGCATCACTTAAAGAATGTTACCGAATGATTATTTTTAACAAACATTCTGATAAAGAAGCCATTACTGATATTTTTGTAAAAGCAATACAATCCGAGCAAAATAGCGAAAAAACATTACAAGAAATGATAGAAATGTTGATTAGAACTGAAAGCAATGATTTTCATTTGGATTTAGCTAAAAAAGCTGTATCAACAAGAGAAAATGATGCATCTTTTCTCGAGAGTATATGTAGGCATTTGAATGGGCAAATTCAATCAAATCATTGGGACCGAGACATAAAAATTTTTGAAATTGCAGAAGAGGTGCTAAAAGCAAAAGCCTGCAATCAGGAGTGTGTGAGAGAGATACAGTATATTTTAAAATCATATGGGAACACATACGCCGCAAACCACATTAATGTGCATGAAATATTTTTAAAGGTGTTAAAAAAAGAGGTAAATTCAGAAGCAAACCATGGAGCTTTATTGACCGATACCGTTGATATCATAAAAAACATTGATTTTGGAAATAGCAAACAAAAAGGTGAATTCTTAGAGCTACTCAGCGATATTGTCAAATCGCCTCAAAACAACGGTTTTGCTCTTGGTATGATATATACTAGATTAAAAGAAATGTGTCACAGCTTTGCTCAGATAAGCCAAGATGAGTTGCTCTCGCTTTTAAGTGATGGCTTAAAAAATCCCCAAAACAATGCAACATCATTAAACGAAATGTATAAGATCTTGGGGAATATGGCATATCAGCCCAAATATAGAGAAAGAATTTTGGAATTGGTGCGCCAGGGTTTGTGTTCCGGGGAAAACACAACAACCGAATCTGTCTCAGAAGGTTACGGCGTATTAAGATATCTTATCAAACAAGATCCTAAAATGATTGATGATGTGTTTGAAATTTTAGATGAAAGTTTCAAAAAAAATCCGCCAAAGCGGTTAATGTGTGAAAAAACTTATGAGGTTTATGATGCGATTTTAATACGCAAGCCGAAATATCTTGAAGAAATTTGGAAAAAAGTTGAAACGACATATCGTATCAATAAAGCTGAAAAGCCCGCGGAATTTTACGCACTGATGGCAACGATCGTAGACTTGGATGCTTCGAAAGCAGAAGCTGTTTTAAAATTTATACAAGAAGACAGCAACGAACCTTCAGGAGGAGCGATTACTGCGTTGCATAAAATTGCGAAAGCCCGTCCCGATCTGGCGAGACAAATTGTCGAAACAATGAAGGATATTGAGCTCTGGGATCAGAAAGATTTGACAGTTTTAAAAACGTGTATGAAGCATTTACCGCTTGCAGACACAAAAGCAAAATATCCTAAAATTGAAAAAGAAATTGCTTTGGCGCACAAAGGGCGTTTTTCAACGGATGACGAATTTGTGTATGCCGTAGAAACTTTTGATCATGAAAAAATTCTTGAAACAAACATATTATCTGCCGAGCAACGTGTATTTAATATTTTGGTGGCAAAAGCTTGGGTTGAACACAATTGTAAATCTGAGGCAAATAAACTGGCAGATGAAATAAGAGTCATAAAACAATCAAATGACACTCTTTTGCCAAGGGACGAAAAGGAAATTGAACGGCTCGAAGCAGAACGGTTGGCTTGGTTAAAGCAAGATGTTTCGCGTGATTATATTAAAAAATATGTTGAAATTTGGAAAAAAGAAGCTTTATCCGTTCGCAAACCTCAAAGCGAATGGATATCCGATAAAGATTTAGATATAGCCTCTGCTGCAAACTGGGTCCAAACAAACAGAGATTGGCTGTTGCCGAAAAGTTTTGAATGTGCGGAAGTTTTTAAAGAATATTTTCCGGCATATATCAAAATGGTTGAAAGCTATAATCAAAAAAATCCGGATAAAGCGCGGTCGATACACGACAGTGTTTATTGGCTGCCTGAGCCGATGAGCGAAGAAAAAAACGAAAGTTTTGTGCGCTTCATTCAAAGAAATATGTTATATCAGAAAAACGGCAAAGAAGAGATTCGTCCGATTGAGGAACTCACAATAATCGCACGAAACTGGAAATATTTAAAACCGGAAGAAGAAAAAGGAAAATACAGTGCTGTTCTTTCCGCGTGCCAATCTCGGAAATATAAAGATCAAAGAGATGTTAAATTTGCAGCAGAAGCCGCAAAACACGGCACCCCTGAATACAACTACGGTGAATATGAAGACGTATATTTGGCCGGTCTTAGAGTGCCCGAACCGTTTGACAGCTCTAAACGATTTGAAGCCGGAAAGTATGTCGGGCGATTTTTGCCGAGAGACGATGTTCGTGTCGGATTTTTCGGAAGTCACACCAATTGTTGCCAACATTTCGGCGGTGCCGGGCATGCATGTGCGGTTTCAAGCGTTAAAGATCCGTATTCGCAATTGTTTGTCATTGAAGATGAGAGGGGCAGAATTATTGCCGGAAGCTGGGTTTGGGAAAATACGGACGGAAATTATCGCGAAGTTTGTCTTGATAATATTGAAGCAATCGGTGAATTTAAAAGACATCCGATTGTCAATGAAGTATATGAATCTCTCGGAAAATACTTAACGGAAGAACAAAATTGCCGCCGTGTGACAATAGGTTTGGGCTATCAAGACGCAGATGTTTCAAAATATGCGCCGACGGAACAGATCAGCTTGCCGGCAAGATATACGGGTTATACAGATTCTCATACTCAGGTTTTGCTTGCAGAAAATCAAGATGCACAGCCTTTGGATAAGACTTTGGAGAGCCAACGTTATATACGTTATGCTGCGCGTTTTGATGTGAAGGAGATGGAAAAAATTTCTGAAGAATGTTTTCCTGATAGTGATAAACAGCTTCAAGTTCCCGAAGTAATGAGTGGCTTTGTTTTAGAAGACCGAGAAAAAGGTGTTGTCGGTTATATTCTTTACGATAAAGATAAAAAAGAAATATACGATATGGCGGTTTTGGAAGAATACCGAAAAGATAAAAATCAATCGTCGTCAAAATTGTTCTTAGAGATGATCAAAGTTGTTAAAGAAGAGGGGGGAGAGTGGCACGCTGAGCTCAGAGATAAAACAACATTGCGATATATGGAAACAATGGAAAAACGCGGCGCCATTAAACTTGAAAAACATGGAGTTGACCACCAAATGAGCGACGGCAGCCAGGTAATTAAGGTAAGCTTTACGCCGATTGCCGATGAAATACGTTATGCGCTAGATAAAACAAAAACGAAACTCGATTCAAAAAAGCCGGATTTGGAAACAAAGCAAACGGTTGTAAATGCTCAAAACGGTGCAAATAACGTCAACATTTC
The DNA here is from genome assembly GCA_002308495.1 of Alphaproteobacteria bacterium UBA1254. Classification (GTDB taxonomy): domain Bacteria; phylum Pseudomonadota; class Alphaproteobacteria; order RF32; family CAG-239; genus UBA1254. The sequence continues at coordinate 9,725 of DBVW01000009.1, read as the reverse complement.
GCACGAAAGAGAATAATTTATAGAAAAATCAAAAGATTAAAATTCATTTGCTTTTTAGATGTTTTAGGTATATATTGCCCTCAATTATATGTTAACTAAAGGGTTGAATGATGAAAAAAGTCTTATTATTGCTTGTCTTATTGCTTGTTTTAACTTTTAATGCCATGGCTGAGGTGAGCTTCGAAGCCGGCGTTTCTGTTGAAAAAGAAGCCGAAAATTCGGCACTTGCTAAAGAAGAAGCCTTGAAAGAAGCGTATCGAAATGCGTTCTTAAACGTGGCAGAACGCCTGACAACGAAAGAAAATGTTGAAAAATTAAACGAATTAAAAGATGAGCAGCTGATTCATTTTGTTCAGGAAACAGATGTTGTGGCGGAAAAAAGCACGGGTAACATATACAGAGCCGATTTGAATATCAAAATTAACGGTGAACTCTTAAAAGCTTATATGCTCGAAAACGAAATGATTGAAGTTGTGGCGGCGCCTGCCGATATTTTAATTATTCCGACATACGCCGATACGCAATATAACGGCTCGGTTTTGTTTGAAGACGGCAATGTCTGGCGTCAGATATTGCTTTCAAAAGGCCATATCAAAGCAGGCTCGTTAAACTTTGAGGTGATTGCCGACAATTTTTCAAACAAGGCTTTTTTGACGGCAGATAATGTTTTGAATATGAGTGAAGACACATACGAAAAAATTAAGTTTATCAACAATGCGCAGAATATTTTTACGGTTCATGCCGTCAGAGCCGGGCAAAACAGCGTTGTGTTGCTTATTAAACCTTTTGACGATTCGGAAAAACGTATTTTGGTAACGGATAATGAAAATGATCCGTTTGAAAAAGCCATTCAGGAAATGATTGATTATATCTACAATTTAATGCAGCAAAAAAACGTTGATGAAAGCGGCTATCAAAGCAAAATTTATGCCGTTTTTGAATATGAAAAATTAAAAGATTGGCTTGAGTTGCAGAAAAAATTAAACACCATACCGCAAATTAAAAACATTGAAGCGGGGGCAATGGAAAGCGGCAAAGTTTCGTTTGCGATAGATTTTTCGGGAACGCATGAAACGCTGATAAATTCGCTTGAATCGGAAGGCTTTTCTTTGACCTTTGAAAACGGAAAATATATCATTAAATAAACCAAAAAAATTCTTCAAACAATAAAGAGCGGGGCCGTTGCGCTATAAGATTATGTTTGGAAAATGAGCCGTTGATTTCATAAAAAACAATCATATTTCTATGAAAAAGAGAGGAATATGATGAAAGTTTTTGATAAAATGCAACAAGGCTACACGTATGAATACAGCGCGCCCGAAGGCAAACATTTTGCTTTGGATTTTAAACCCGAGCTGACGCCAAAAGAAATGCTTGAATTAGGTGTTTTTGAAGGGCATTATTTAACAGATTGTCAAGAAGAATTTCCATTCTCTTGGTTTGAAAACGCAAAACTATCGTCAGATTGCCCCTGTGATGATTGCAACTTTTTTAAGATTAAATCACGCATGAGCCTTCAGGAGTGGCAAAAAAGAGGATGGATTATAGGCCCGGATCCGCGTGGGTGGTTCCAGTGGTATTGCCGTTATTATATGGGGCGCCGCATTGATGAGATAGATAAGATACAAATCAAACGTTGGAAGGCTTTTAAAAGACATAAGGCGCAAATTGATAAAAACTGCGCCTTATACAGTCTTGATTGCCGCACCAAACAAAGACAAGCACTGCTCCAATGGGCATATAACCCGTTTTTTTAAGCCTTATTTTTCAAAAGATGGTATTGGCAAAAGATGATAATCACCAAATAAGGCAAAAAGAGCTCGGAGCTTTCTTCCAAAAGCGACCAAATATCAATAAAAGAACGCGGTAAAACGTTCAAATCATGCATATGGCGCCAGTGAGCAGGAAAACGGTCCGCAAATTTTGCGAAGACCAAAACCGAACAGAATGTGGCAATTGACCATGTCAGCGTATTCAGTTTAAAAAACGAAACAACCAGATGTTTGGCATATTTAATGATAAGATATAAAAGAGCACCGAAAATAATAAGCAAAACAGCGCCGTAAAGAATTTTTTCACTTGTCGGATTGTTCGGATTTAAGAAAAAGCGCGATTTAAACGGAGTTGTGTCAGTGTTGGTTAAGTGATGTTGAATGCCGGCTTCGCGCAAGAGAGCGGCAATGCCAAGCAGAAAATAAATGCTCCAATCAAGGATTTTTCCGCGATAATCTTTAACAAAGAAAACCATTGAAGCAAGCATTAAAGCATAGCCTGTATATGTTAAAACATCAATGATTTGACCATCTGTGGTGATTTCAAACTTCTTATCGGGGAAGAAAATCAGCACAACAGCAAGAAGAATTCCCCATAAAATGCCGTAAAACAAAGGTGAGAAGAAGGGGGATAGAAAAGCTTTTTTCATTTTTTCAGTCCTTAAAATTTTTTTTCGAGTATTGATGACAGTATATCAGATTTTAAGCAAAAAAAAGCAATTTTTTAACTTTTCTATCCTAAAATATTTGACAAAATATAGAGATTGAAGTAAAATAAAAATATCTTTTGATAAAGGAGAAAAATATGTTAGAAAAGTTAGAATTTGTACCTTGCGCTGAAAATGAAGAACATTTGGCGCGTCATACCGACACAACATCGCTTGTTGTCGGATCAAAGGTTTTGGAAGGTGTGTCAAAAGACGATATTTCAACAATATCAAGAAGATTTGATGAGGCTTATCAAGCTTTAATTGAAGAAAAAGGCAATCCAGGGCGCCAAGTTTTTGCATTAACCACGAGCAGGCCGATTGGGACGGATGCATTAGTGCCAATTGAAAATTTAGATCCTTCAAAAGTTTTTGAAATTGTGCGTGAACCGGGCACACGGGGTGAAGCAAAAATCAAGGTTGCCATAATTTCTGAAAAAGATATGCCGAAAACAAATGTTGTCCATGCCGTATATGGTCCTTATGGTCCGACAGGTAAGGGTGGCAATTATACAATCATGTTTGGTGATCCCGGTGCACCCTTTCCGAGGGCATTACCAGAAGATGCACCGCAAGCTCAGAAAGATATGAACAAACAATTTAAACGGTATTGGGATTCACATGTGTTTTTAATCACTCCTAAAGAACTTGAGTATGCAATAGAAAAGATGAAAGAGCATAATGTTCCGACATCGACAGTAGAGGCACGACAAAAATTCTTTGATCATAGCCCGACTTCCCCAATTATAAAAGAATACAATTCAAAAGCCGATGAAAATGCAATGAATATGGGAAGTGTTGTTCTGAAAGATTATAACGACAGACAAATACAACATGTGTGAGGCTCATATAGAAAACATCCCCGAAAGTTTTTACTTTCGGGGATGTTTTTTTAGCTTTTAGATTTTAGAAACGATACCGTCGGCAAGTTTGGGTTCAAACCATGTGGATTTCGGCGGCATAAGCATTTTTTGATCGGCAACGGCAATTAGCTCATTAACCGCAGTCGGATAAACCATAAAGCCGACACTGCCTTTGTGGGCATCAACAACCTTTTTAATTTCCTCTGCACCTCTGATACCGCCGATAAAGTCAATGCGCTCGGAATTGCGAAGATCTTGAATGCCTAAAATATCGTCTAAAACCTTTTTGCTGAGAAGGCTTACATCAAGTGATGAAACGGGGTCGTTCGGCATCGGAGCGCCAATGTGTTCCATTAAATACCACTGTCCGTCAAGATACATCGTAAATGTGCCTTTTTTAGAGGGTTTTGCCATATTAATTGGGGTTAAAGCAAAATTTTCCTTGAGTTTGCTTAAAAATTGCTCTTTGGAATTGCCGTTCAAATCAAAAACAACGCGATTATAATCCCAAATTTTCATTTCATCTTCAAAATAGGCGACAGCCAAGAAACGCGCGGTGTCGGTTGTGCCGTCTTCGGCGGCAAGACGCGCGGCAGCGGCCGAACGATGATGTCCGTCGGCAATATAAGCCTCATTTTGTGCGTCAAAAGCTTGTTCAATTTGTTTGATCTCAATTTCATCATCAACAATCCACAAACTGTGACGAACATCATGATCTCCGATAACGGAAAATGCCGGTTTTCTTGTTTGAACAATATGAGCCAAAAGCTTTTTAATTTCGGGCAAATCCTTATTAATCAAAAGAGCAGGACCTGTTTGCGCGCCGACGGTGCGGATTTGTTTAACACGGTCGTTTTCTTTGGCAACACGGGTCAGCTCATGGCGTTTAATACGTCCTTCGTTATATGCCTTAACGGAAGCGGCAACAGCCAAACCTGTTTGAACATGATCGCCCATAATCATCTGATAAACATAAAAACAGGGTTTTGGCGTTTTATATAAAACACCCTTATCAAGCATATTTTTGAAGTTTTCGGCAGCTTTCAGATAAACCCGCTCTTCATAAGGGGAAACATCACCGTCAAAGTCAATTTCTGCCTTTGAGACGTGTAAAAAGCTGTATGGTTTTCCGGCGGCTTTTACCTTTGCTTCGGCCGAAGATAAAACATCATAAGGCGGAGCGGCAACGTCTCCTGCAAACAAAGCGGTCGGCACAACACCGACAAACGGTGCATAAATCAAATTATCTTTGCTCATAAGGCCATCCTTTCATAAATGTCGATATTTAAGTGTATAGTAGTTCAACAACAAAAAAAGTCCACAGCAATTAAAGTTTTCCCCAAAAAGAGTGTTTAGATCGAAGTGTATAACCGTAAATAATATTTGCAAAACAAACACAAATTGAGCATTCTAAAACAAAGTAAAAGGCGCTTTTGAAATGCAAGTAAAGGATGAAGGTTATATAATTAAGCTGTTGAAATATGGTGAAAATTCTTTGATTTTGACCGTACTTACGGTTGCACACGGAAAAATAACCGGATTTGTTAAGGGCGCCCTCTCAAAGAAAAAACTCGGCGTTTATCAGTTAGGCAACAAAATTTCATTTAATGCTTATTCGAGAGTGGAAGAAAACATGCCTCAATTCCGAGGGGTCGAATTATTGAAATCAAACGTTGTGAACGTGATGTCAAACTCTGAAAAATTGGCCGTTTTGAGTGCGTTTTGCGAGCTTTTCAACCTTACGATTGCTGAGCGTGAACCTTTGGAAGGATTAGTTCGTTTAATATCTCAGTTTATGGATCATTTGGATGATGAAATGTGGCTTAAAAACTATGCAATTTTAGAGTTTCGGTTGCTCTATTTTTTAGGCATCGGGCTTGATTTGGGCTCGTGTGCGGCAACGGGAACGATTGAAAACCTTGCCTTTGTGTCGCCTAAAAGCGGACGCGCGGTTTGTTTGGCGGCCGGTCTGCCGTATAAGGACAAGCTCTTCAAATATCCTCATTTTGCATTAAATAAGAACATTTTACCCACAAAAGAAGAAGTCATGGATTTGCTTAAATTAAACGAGTTTTTCCTCAAAAAAAACTTTTTTGAAGCGCATGGCTTGCAATTTCCGATAACACGTGCTAGTTTAGTCGAAAATTTAAGATAAAAAGAAAGAATAAAATGTCTGAAGTTGAGCCGAAAATCAAAGATGTTGCCTTAAAAGAAGAGCTGAGCAAACGCTATTTGTCGTATGCCATGTCAACGATTGTGTCTCGTTCTTTGCCGGACGTCAGAGACGGCTTAAAACCCGTTCACAGAAGACTGTTGTTTGCAATGCGTCAGCTTCACCTTGATCCGAAAACAGGTTATAAAAAATGTGCACGTGTTGTCGGCGATGTCATCGGTAAATATCACCCGCACGGTGATGTTGGCGTTTATGGCGCAATGGTGCGTTTGGCGCAAGATTTTTCGGTGCGCTACCCGCTTGTTGACGGGCAAGGCAATTTCGGCAACATTGACGGCGATGGAGCTGCCGCCATGCGTTATACGGAGGCAAGGTTAACCGATTTTGCCATGGCTTTGATGGAAGGGCTTGCAGATGATGCCGTCGATTTTGTGGATACGTATGACTGGGAGGAGCAAGACCCTGCGGTTATGCCGGCCGCCGTGCCGAATTTATTGTGTAACGGTTCGTCAGGTATTGCCGTCGGTATGGCGACTAACATTCCGACACATAATTTAAGCGAAGTTTGCGATGCGCTTTTATATTTGATTGATAACAGCGAGGCGAAAGATGAAGCTTTGGTTTCTCGCTTGAAAGGGCCTGATTTTCCGACCGGCGGTGTTATCGTTGACAGCTTTGAAAGCATTGTGAACACCTATAAACAAGGCAAGGGCAGCTTTCGTATTCGTGCCAAATGGGAAAAAGAAGACTTGGGACACGGCTTGTACCAGATTGTTGTGACCGAGATTCCTTACGGCGTTGTGAAATCGAAGCTTATTGAGCGTATTGCCGAACTTTTAAATGAGAAAAAGTTGCCGCTTTTGGCAGATGTCCGTGATGAATCAGCTCAGGATATCCGCATTATCCTGGAGCCGAAAACAAGAACGGTAGATGCCGATATGCTTATGGAGCTTTTGTTCAGAGAAACAGAGCTTGAATCAAAATTTAATATGAATATGAACGTGCTTGATTCTGACGGTGTGCCGAGAGTAATGAGCATCGGCGAAGTTTTGCGTGAATATTTAAATCACAGGTTACAGGTTTTAAAACGCCGCACCAATCACAGACTTTCAAAAATTGTAGCACGTTTGGAGATATTGTCTGGCTATCTGACGGCTTATTTGAATTTGGACGCAATTATCCGCATTATCAGGGAAAAAGATGATGCCAAAGCGGCATTGATGAAAAAATTTAAGTTGACCGACAACCAGGCCGAAGCCATTTTGAACATGAAGCTCAAAAGCTTAAGAAAGCTAGAAGAAAGCGAAATCAAGGAAGAATATGAGACTTTAAGCGACGAAAAGAAAAGCTTGGAAGCGTTGCTTTCGAATGAAACAAAGCAATGGGAGGCGATTTCGAAAGAAATTAAAGCAACAAAGGATCGTTTCGGCAAAAAAACGGCCTTAGGTCGCCGTCGCACAGAATTTGCATCTGCACCGACAGATATTGAAATCACAATTGAAGCATTGGTTGAAAAAGAGCCGATTACGGTGATTTTATCCGAAAAAGGCTGGATCAGGGCGATGAAGGGCTATGTCAACTTGTCAGATGAGTTTAAGTTCAAGGAAGATGATGCACTCTTGAAAGCCGTTCATGCTCAAACGACAGATAAAATTGTTTTGCTTGATACCTCAGGAAAGTTTTTTACGCTTCAGGCAAGCGATATTCCATCGGGCAGGGGCTTCGGACAGCCGCTTCGTTTGATGATTGACCTTTCAAATAATGACAATATTTCAGAGATGTTTGTCTTTGAGCCTAAGGCAAGTTATGTTTTGGCGTCGAACACGGGACATGGTTTTGTGGTTGATGAAAACCACCTGATTGCCCAAACAAGAACCGGCCGCAAAATTATGAACTTGGCAGACGGTGAAAAAGCAACATTTTGTAAGAAAATCACGGGCGATATGGTTGCCGTTGTGGGCGAAAACAGAAAACTTTTGATATTTAAGGTTGAAGAAATTCCGATGATGGCGCGCGGGCGAGGCGTAACGCTTCAAAAATATAAAGACGGATTGATGACGGATATTCAAATTTTTGATTCAAATGTCGGTTTTTCATATAATCGTTCGGGCGGTGTAACGGTTGAGAAAGAACTCTTGACATGGCTCGGACATCGTGCACAGGCCGGAAAACTTGTTCCGTTCGGCTTTCCGAAAACAAACACATTTTTTAAGGAGTAATCATGAAAAAGTTTTTCTTAATGATTTTATTATATGCCCCGTTGGCAAACGCACAAACAGCACAGGATTTGAGCAAAATCGAAAACTATCTGAACAACATCACGACATTAGAATCAAACTTTGTTCAAATGGCATCAAACGGTGCAACATCGGAAGGTAAGCTTTATATTTCAAAGCCGGCTAAAATCAGAATGGAATATGCCCCGCCGACAGATGTTTTAATTGTGGGCAACGGGAATGAAATTATTTTTCATGATAAAGAATTAGACCAGATAACAAACATTGATTATGATGATATTCCGGGGACTAAGATTTTAACAAACACAATTCAGATTGATAATAAAAACTTAAAAGTAACGGATTTTTACAAAGATGCGGGTTCAACAACCATCACGCTTGAATACGCCAAATCAAAAGATATGGGCCCGATTACGCTTATTTTCAACAACAATCCGTTTGAGCTTAAACAATGGAAAATCATTGATCCGCAAAGCGTTGAAGTAACACTTTCGCTTTATGACATGACAAAAGGTAAGGCTTTAGATGAAAACCTGTTTTCTTATAAGGTCAAATCTCGCAAGAATTCAAAAAGAAGAAGGTAATATTTAAAAAGATATCTTTAAAAATTTATGCCTTAAAATATTAGTTTGACATAAACTCAAGCTCATGCTACAATTAGATAAAATGGTATTATTTTTTTGAAAGGAAGCAGCGATGAGCGAAGATAAAAAAGTTTATACAGCAGATGATTTGAAGTTTGAAACAAAATTCAATTGTTATACAGGCAAAACGCATCAACATGCCGAAATGCGTTTTGAAAACGGTTTTGGCGTGAGTGTTATTACACCACCTTCTTATGATTGGGGTAAATACGAATTAGCCGTTCTCGATAAAGATGGAAAAATCTGCTATTCAACAGATATCGGACACGATGTTGAAGTGGTATTCAGTAAAGAAGAATTAACAGAGCTTATGTCAAAAGTGCAAAATCTTGATGCTAACGGTCATTTGAAGGAAAACGCAGCACTTGAAATGCGCAGAGATCGAACAAGAAGGCGTTTACGTGAACGTGATCAAAGCGCAATAAAACCAAAAGCGCAACACGGTAATTATAACAAAGGTGATGTTTCACCGGTCGTAGAATCACTTTTAAAAGATACTGGTAAAGAACCTCGCTGAAACTAGCTTTTCTTTAACTCTGATAAAATGCCTCAGCTTAATTGTTGGGGCATTTTTTTATAAAGCTTAAAAAATCTTCTTTGGGCTTCTTGTCATTTTGTTTTGAAAGATTACTTCATAGGCATCTTTTCATTTTTAAGGAGATGTCTCATGGAGGAACAAAATAAAATCGGGCTCGTGCCGGCGACATTCATGGTCGCCGGAAACATGATGGGATCGGGGGTGTTTATGTTGCCCGCAAATTTGGCGGGTATCGGTTCGATTGCCATTTGGGGCTGGATTATCACAACAATCGGTGCCGTGGCTTTGGCGCTTGTTTTTTCAAAGCTGACGCAGATTTATCCGGCCGCCGGCGGTCCGTATGCTTATTCTAAAAAGGCATTCGGTGATTATATGGGCTACCAGACAAACCTCGTTTATTGGCTCGCAAATGTGGTTGGAAATGTGGGACTTGCCGTTGCCGGACTTGGTTATTTAATAACCTTTTTTCCCGTTTTAAAAGACCCGCTTGTAATGGCGATTGCTCAAATTGCAATCATTTGGTTTTTCACATATGCCAATATTTTGGGACCGAATGTGGTGGCCAAAATTCAAAGTATGACAACAACACTTGCCCTTCTTCCGATAGTCGGTGTCGCGATTTTTGGCTGGTTTTGGTTTAATCCTGAAATATATATGCAAGGCTGGAATGTAACAGGTAAATCTGATATGACGGCAATCGGTATGACCTTAAACTTCACATTGTGGGCATTTATAGGTGTTGAAAGTGCTTCCGTTTCAACGGCTGTGGTGAAAAATCCGACACGAAATGT
>DBVW01000002.1:43789-104298 GCA_002308495.1 Alphaproteobacteria bacterium UBA1254 | reverse complement strand
ATTTTAAGTTCAAGCGCAATTATGGGCATTATTGAAAATAAGGAGCTGATTTCGTCTTCGGCACCTTTTTCTCAAGCCGTTTCAATTGCCTTGGGATCAAAAGCCGGAGATATTGTGGCATTATGTGCGGCTATCGGTTGCTTAGGTTCGCTCGGCGGTTGGACACTTCTTGTCGGACAAACGGCGCAAGCTGCCGCCAATGATGGTTTGTTTGGAAAAATGTTTGCTTGCGAGACGAAAAAAGGTGTGCCGGCAACAGGACTTGCAATTGTTGCTTTAATTATGACGGCACAAGTTTTGGGAACAATGAGTCCGACCGCTTCGGAACAATTCGGAAAAATAGCTTCAATTGCCGTGATAATGACTTTATTGCCATATATTTACTCGGCTGTAGCCATTAAAATCATCGGACGCGAAAAATTAAGCGCACGTCAGGGTGTGTTTTATACCGTTGTGGGTTTGATTGCCGCGTTTTATTCAATGGCGGCGATGATCGGCTCAGACCCCGGGCAAACACGTTGGGCGCTGATGTTTGTGATTTTCACGATTATTTTATATGAACTCAGCGTTAATCGCCAGTTTGAAATGGAAGGCAAAAATGAAAAGATAACCTGTGTTGTGCCGGCTTATGTGCGTTATTTGACACTTGCCGTCACAATAGCCGCACTCGTTTTTACATTTTGGCTTTCGTTTAAAGACGAGCACGATTTAAAACAACACATTAAAGGTCATTTTCCGACCGTTGAACATTCTGACACATTAGGATAAAAAAGGAGAGAAAAATATGATTGACGTTAAAAACCCGTTTGAAGTGAAAATATTATTAAGCTACGATCCGATTGAGGAAGATACGGCGGCGGCTCGTGCCGTTCGCATTTTGAAAAAGGATTTGGAAATTGAGGGCTCAAAAGTCATTGTTGCCGAGCATTTAGCCGATGCCAAAGCGATTTTCCATTCCGACCCGTCCATTCAGGCCGTGATGCTCGGTGTTGAGTGCACCCATTGTCAAAACACATATCAGGCTGTTGAAGATATTCGAAAACTCAATAAACGGGTGCCGATTTTTTTGATGTCGAGCAAAAACTTTGCCTCTGATATTCCGACACACATATTAGAGCAAGTCAGCGACTTTATTTGGATTTTGGAGGATACACTTGATTTTATCAGCGGGCGCATTCAATCGGCTATCAGGCGCTATCGAAAATCAATTCTGCCGCCGATGTTTAAAGCTCTTGCCAAGTTTGCCAAGGTGCATGAATATTCATGGCACACACCGGGGCATACCGGCGGAACAGCATTTTTAAAAACAGCGGCGGGCAGGGACTTCTTTAACTTTTTCGGCGAACAGGTTTTTCGCTCGGATTTATCCATTTCGGTCGGTGAACTCGGTTCAATGCTTGACCACTCGGGGCCGATCGGCGAGAGCGAAAAATATATGGCCGAAGTTTTCAACTCAACCCGCAGTTATCACATCACAAACGGCACATCAACCTCAAACCGCGTGGTATTAATGGCAAGCTTAACAAGAAACGACATTTGTCTGTGCGACCGAAACTGTCATAAGTCTGTGGAGCATGCCATGACTTTAACGGGGGCCGTGCCGACTTATTTGGTGCCGACACGCAACCAATACGGCATTATCGGACCGATTTTGCCCGAAAACCTCACATCAAGCGCCATTAAGGAGGCAATTAAAAACAATCCGCTTGTGAAAGAAAATATGGATCATACGCCAAAACATGCCATTATCACAAATTCGACGTATGACGGACTTTGTTACCAAACGGCGTGGGTTAAAGATTTATTGAAAGAAAGCGTCGCGCGCATTCATTTTGATGAGGCATGGTACGGTTACGCGCATTTTAATCCGATTTATCATAACCGATATGCAATGACGTTTGATCCGGCAAACTACAACGCCGACGAACCGACCATTTTTGCTACTCAATCGACACATAAGCTTCTTGCGGCATTCTCTCAAGCGTCAATGATCCATATTCTGGACGGCAAAAATGCCATTTCGCATGAAAGGTTTAATGAAAGTCTGATGATGCACTCGTCAACGTCGCCGTTTTATGCGATTATTGCCTCAAATGATATTTCAAGTGCAATGATGGATGCACACGGCAAAGATTTAACGGACGATGCTATCAGAGAGGCGATATATTTCAGAAAAACCGTGGCACGTATCAATGATGAAATGAAAAAATCGGGCACATGGTTTTTTAATGTTTGGCAGCCTGAAACGGTTACAAACAAAAAGGGTGAAAAAGTGCGCTTTTTTGAGGCAGATGATGAGCTATTGGCAACGAATCCTGATTGTTGGGTGTTGCATCCCGAAGATGCTTGGCACGGTTTTTCAGGAATAGAAGAAAGCTATGCAATGCTCGATCCGATTAAAGTTTCGGTCACAACGCCGGGCGTTATGCCGGACAGTTCGCTGGCTGATTGGGGAATCCCCGCAACGTTACTCACGGCATATCTTGACAGCAAAGGTATTGTTGTTGAAAAAACAACGGACTTTACCTGTCTGTTCCTTTTCTCGTTCGGGGTAACGAAAGGCAAGTGGGGAACGTTGTTGAATGCGCTCTTTGAGTTCAAAAAAGCTTATGACCATAATGTTGAGCTAAAGCTTTCTTTGCCTAGAATTTACGAAGCAGATCCGAAACGTTATTCTAAAATGGGCTTAAGAGATTTAAGCAATGAAATGTTTAAAAAAATGAAAGAGTTGCAAATGACAAAAGCGCTTTCTCAAGCCTTTTCGGAATTACCAAAGCCGATTATAACGCCTGTTGAGGCTTATGAAAAGCTTGTTAAAAATGAGGTTGAAAGTTTGAGCCTTAATGAAATGGCGGGCAAAACGGTAGCCACCGGTGTTGTGCCGTATCCGCCTGGAATTCCGCTTTTAATGCCGGGTGAAAACGCGGGCGATTCCGACGGAATCTTTTTACACTATCTCAAAGCATTAGAAGCTTTTGATGAATCTTTTCCTGAATTTTCACACGACATACACGGAGTGGAGGTTAAAGACGGAAAGTATCATATTTTGTGCCTGAAAAAATAAGAAAAAAGCCTCTCAAACGAGAGGCTTTTAAATTAGAAGGGATATAATTCCGAAGCTTTTTGACATATCGGAAAATAGTAAAAATAAGCACTGGCCAAAAACAAAGCCGCAACAGGTACAACCACTTTTTCAAACGGGAAGTGAGCGTGTCCGCCGTTCTTTTTCTTCATCCATTGATAAAAGTTTGATGACAGAACAAGGACAACAGCACCGATAATAACGCTGAACAAGAACGGGTCCAAATAAAAGATGAAACCGACAACTTCCGAATGATAAGTCAATTTGCCGAGATACATAAAACCGATCATCGCAACCGATAAAACCAAAATAATCAGATCGCGATACTTAAAATTCCAACCTTTTTTATCAAACCATTTGATGGTCCAAAAACCGAGCAAAACCAAAAAAGCACCGGCCCAAACACCGACAACGCTATCATCGACACCTAAACGGCGTGCGATTTCAAGAGAAGCACCGACGGCAATCGTGCAAACGGCACAAGCAGGGTTTGCAAGGGCGGATTTAAACATGACTAAAGCACACAATAAAACAAATGAAAATAACATTTTTTTTCCTTTCAAAAGGAGTTGAACATGAGATTGATTAAAGCAGAAGAAAATAAGATATTCAAGCGTTTTTGACGGGTTATGCAATTCTTGGTTTACAACCGCAATAATTTTGGTTATAAAGCGCCAGTTCATTAATAAGTTGCGCTCGAAGTTCCTGCATACCGTTTTTTCGTCCTTCAATGTGAACGTATGGACAGCCTGTTTTTTGAGAGGCAATATTAGCGGCAGCGTTTACCTGATCTAAGTTTTTATAACGAGATACGCCAAGAACGGAGCTTACCGCCGTAAAACCGTTTTCAAGGGCGTATTCCATGACGCGCTTTAAGCGCATTTCAAAACAAACGGAACAACGCTTGCCGCGTTCGGGTTCGTTTTCTAAGCCTTTGGTTAAAGCGCACCAGCGTTCATTGTCATATTCAAGTTCGATAAAAGGGACACCATACAACGCACACACGCGTTTGTTTTCATCGCGGCGCTTTTCATATTCTGCTATCGGTCTGATGTTCGGATTATAAAAGACAACCGCAAAATCACGCTTTTCTTCAGACATTGTTTTAATAACGGCGCAAGAGCATGGTCCGCAACAAGAAAGCAACAATATTTTTTCTTTATTTGACATAGAATGAGCATATAAAATCAAATTTAAAAAGCAAGTAAAAAAATAAAATGAGCGTTGATTGTAAATATTGACGGAAATTTAAAAATATGTTATTATTATAATGTTATTCGAAAGTTTTGGAGATGTCATATGAATCTGAAAACCTGGTATCTTGAAAAAATTAAAAAAGTTGAAAAAATTGATGCCGAGAACTTTGATGAAGCTTACGCCGCAGCAAAGAAAAAAGGGCTGAAGGATTTTTTATGGCAAGATAAGCATTACACAACAAAATATGCGGGAAGCAGCACGGAAGAACGCAAAGCATACGGTATAACAAACAGTGAAACGCTCGCAGGTTCAAAAATACCGGAAAATGAAGACCCTATACGTATTTTTATTTATCCTTTCGGCGGCGATAATATGGGGCTGACAAGCCACGCTGCCTTGGAATATAAGAATAGAACAATAAGTTACGGCTCAAAAGGTAATGATAATAGTATTGATTTCACATGGGCAAGTGAAACCTGCCGGGTATATGAGATTTATCCGAGCTTAATCAGGGATTTTAAAATTGATACGGCAAAATTAGAAGAATTAATTAAAAAACAACAAAAAAAACCGGGGGAAGATTATAAGTTTTTGAGAGATAATTGTGCCGATCAGTGTATTGAAGTTCTTGAAGGAGCCGGGGCAGAGGGAATAGTTCAGCCGGCCGGAATTGCCATTCCGCAGGTTTTGGAAATATGGGCTAAAAAATACGGACATGAAGTTTCTCAAGAGCAAGTGGTTGATAATTCAGTGGTGTTACACCAGCAGTTTGTGAACAACATCAAAGCTTTGCAAATGAAAAAAGACCCCGAATTTTATGGAAGAATTAGCAAAGGCTACAACAAAGATAAGGTTAGAAATTGTATAGAAGGCTTGAAAGGAAGGACCGTAGGACCGACACGGTGGTACCAACTGAGCAAAAAAAGCGAAAACGAACTGTGTGAGCGAATCAAAGAAGACTTTCGAAAAGCAAGAAATAATCCGAAAAATACTCAGGAAATGGTTGATTATATAGAAAGGCTCCAAGCTGAAGAAGAAGTAGATTTATCTGTTTTGATAGAAAACGGATTAAATGAAGAAATTAAATGTTCGAAATTGTATAAAGAAAAGGGAGAGGCAATTCTTATTTCTCCATATTTGCAAACGACCGGAAAAGCACAAACAGAAGCAAACAATAATTATAGCGATGCCTATATCAAACTAATGCAACAACGTCATCAAATATGGAACGGTACACGCTTAAGGGAAAAACTAAAAGGTATGCGCACGCAAAACGGCACAGCTTGGAAGGTTAATATGCCGCTGGGTAACGAAAATAATGCAAATACGAGAGGTTAAAGCTTTCCTTTCAAATATTTGCCCGTCCAGCTTTCAGCAGTTTTGGCGATGCTTTCGGGTGTGCCTTTGGCAATAATTTTGCCGCCGCCGTCGCCGCCTTCGGGCCCTAAATCGACAATATAATCAGCCGTTTTAATCACATCTAAGTTATGTTCGATAACAAGGACGGTATTGCCTTGTTTAACAAAGGTTTGAAGGACTTTGAGGAGTTTGTTAATATCATCAAAATGAAGACCTGTNNGTCGGCTCATCCAAGATATAGAGAGTTTTTCCGGTTGCTTTTTTGCTCAGTTCTTTTGAAAGCTTAATACGCTGAGCTTCGCCGCCTGATAAGGTTGTTGCAGGTTGTCCGAGTTTAATATATCCCAAGCCGACCTCTTGCAAGAGTTTTAAGCGATTTTTGATTGAGGGGATATTTTCAAAGAAAACATACGCCTCATCAACGGTCATATCCAAAACATCGGCGATGGACTTGTCCTTATATTTAATTTCCAATGTCTCGCGGTTAAAGCGTTTTCCTTTGCAAACATCACATTCAACATATACATCGGGCAAAAAGTGCATCTCAATTTTTTTAACGCCATCACCTTCACAAGCCTCGCATCTTCCGCCTTTAACATTAAATGAGAAACGACCTGCGGTGTAGCCTCTGGCTTTCGATTGAGGAAGAGAAGCAAACCAATCTCTGATATAAGTAAAAAGTCCCGTATATGTCACCGGATTTGAACGCGGTGTGCGTCCGATGGGCGATTGATCAATATCAATGATTTTATCAATATTTTCAAAGCCCGTGATGGAAGTGTATTTTCCGGCAGGCATACGCGAGCCGTTAATTGCTTTATCTAAAGCGGGAAAAAGGGTTTCTAAAATAAGTGATGATTTTCCGCTTCCCGAAACGCCGGTGACACAAGTCATCGTGCCGAGCGGAAGTTTTAGGTTAACATTTTTTAAGTTGTTGGTTTTAACACCTTTCAGTTCAATAAATTTTCCGTTTCCTTCGCGTCTGATTTTAGGAACGGGAATTTCTTTTTCACCATTCAAATAAGCAGCCGTTAAACTGCGCTTGCTTTTTAAAACATCATCAAGTTTGCCGGAGGCTGTTACATATCCGCCTTTTAAGCCGGCAATAGGCCCCATGTCAATCACAAAATCAGCCGCTCTGATGGCATCTTCATCATGTTCGACAACAATAACGGTATTTCCGATATCACGCAAATGGGTGAGGGTTTCCAAAAGCTTGCTGTTATCGCGTTGGTGCAGGCCGATAGAGGGTTCGTCTAAGACATACATAACTCCCGTTAAACCGGAGCCGATTTGCGAGGCAAGCCTGATACGCTGAGCCTCACCGCCCGATAATCCGCCGCTTTGGCGAGATAATGTTAAATATTCCAAACCGACATTATTTAAAAATTTAAGGCGCTCAATGATTTCTTTTAAAATTTTATGTGCAATTTCTTTCTTTTCTTTTGAGAGCTTATTTTCAACCTTTGAAAACCAGCTTAAAGCATCTTTAACGGACATTTGAGTGGCTTCAATAATATCAAGACCTGCAACTTTAACGGCCAAAGCCTGCTCTTTTAAACGTTTGCCATGACAATGTTCGCAAGGCGCTGATGATTGATATTTTGAAAGCTCTTCACGGACTGTCGCCGAATCTGTTTCAAGAAAACGACGTTCCATGTTTGGAATAACACCTTCAAACGGTCGATTTGTTGCAAATTTTGAATAATAAATCGGGATATTTTTGCCGTTCGAACCATATAGAATGATATCTTTTGCCTTTTGAGGCAGATCTTTCCATGGCGTTTTGGTCGATATTTTTAAATAATCGGCAAGCGATTCAATGGTTTGCGTGTAAAAAGAAGAGTGAAAGCCGAACCAAGGCTCAATAGCGCCTTTGTCAATGCTCAGATTTTCATTCGGAACGATAAGATTGGGATCCATATAAAGGCTTGCCCCTAAGCCGTCACAATGAGGGCAGGCGCCGTAAGGGTTATTAAAAGAAAACAGACGAGGCTCAATTTCTTCAATCATGAAACCGGAGACGGGGCAGGCAAATTTTGAAGAAAATATTTTACGAGCCGATCCATCCGTGAAATCAATAAAAAGAAGACCGTCAGAAAGCTTTAAGGCTGTTTCGACGGATCCGGTTAAACGTTCCGTGATGCCTTCTTTAATAACAAGACGATCGACGACAACCTCAATATCATGTTTTTGATTTTTATTTAAATCGGGAACTTCATCCAAACTAAACATTCGTCCGTCAATGTTAATGCGTTGATATCCTTGTTTTTGAAGCGATTCAAAGTCTTTTTTAAACTCACCTTTCTTGCCTCTGGCGATAGGAGCAAGTAAAATAATTTTTGTGCCGGCTTCAAAGGCTAAAATTTTATCAACCATTTGAGAAACGGTCTGAGCCTCAATCGGCTTTCCCGTGGCAGGAGAGTATGGCGTTCCGGCTCTTGCCCACAACAAACGCATGTAATCATAGATTTCGGTAATGGTTCCGACGGTTGAACGCGGATTATGAGAGGTTGTTTTTTGTTCAATCGAAATGGCAGGCGACAAACCTTCTATGGAATCAACATCAGGTTTTTTCATCAAATCAAGAAATTGGCGCGCATAAGCAGACAAGCTTTCAACATATCTGCGTTGGCCTTCGGCATAAATCGTATCAAAAGCAAGCGATGACTTACCGCTGCCCGATAAACCGGTAATAACGGTCAGTTTGTCTTTGGGAATATTGATATCAATATTTTTAAGGTTATGCTCGCGGGCGCCTTTAATCTCAATGAATTTGTCGTGTGACATAAAAACCTCCATGGTAACCTAGCGGCAATATAATAAAAACGGATAAAAAATACAACAAAAATCTTTTTTAAAAAAAATGATATTTTGTCTTGAAAGGAATGTTTTTTTTGCTTATACTTAAAAATACTTATCAGTAATTAGAAAATTATTCATTAAAATAAAATTATTTACCTTTATAATTATAGTATGTATGAGTAAAGAACAAAGACACGAAAAAGCGGAACAATTCCGCCGCGAAATTGCATTGCCTAACATGAGAGCCGCTGCAATTCGTGACATCGTCGTCAAGGACGTGTACGACGAAACCGACACCTTAAGAATCCGCATTCTTTTGCAAAAGCCTGATTATAAGCAGGGTTGCGAGAAAGAGTACGGAGTACTGCTTCACCGGCTCATCGGGTCGAGTAACTCTGACGAATCTCTGAAAGAGAAAGCTAAAAAGACCTTAAAGAGATGGTTCGTATAAGCAAGGAAGAAATTGCAAGACGTAAGCTTGCAGGACAAGCAAAACGCGAGCAAAGAGCCAAGAAAAAAAAGGCTCTTGAGGCGAAGCTGGAAGATGAGCTCCCACCAGGTTTGAAAGATAGCCTTGAAAGTATGGCACTCTATTTAGAGCGGGTGTATCAGAAAAAGGCTGTCTTGACTGATGAAAAGGTTGAAGAGCTCAAGAATCTTCTCTTGCCGAATGAGACCGATATCAAGAGGTTCAAAGCGTATCAGAAGTGCATTCACGAATATGAAGCCATTATCTTTTACGCTTGGGAAATTTCTGAAGAGCTTTGCGATTTGGTTTTTGTGTTTTGGGATAACGTTCTGAGCAACCCTGATGCTGTTTTTACGGGAAATTCCATTATACGCATCATGGGCGGCAGACCAAAAGCCAATCTTGTTAAAATCTTGGAAACACATAAGGACAAGTTCGAAAAGGAATTGTACTTTTCTAGGATTTTGAAAGAGCGAGCTCAAAAGTGTCTGGAGGTTTCCGGTCCATACGATTTTTCCTCACACTGTTACGGTACCTGGACACAAGAGGAAAAGGACAGATGGCAAAAAATAGAAAGACTCTTTTAGTGTACTTAAAAAGAAAGCCCCGAGCAATAGCTCAGGGCTTTCCTTTTAAGATGATCATATTAATCTTCCGAAGTCGTTTCCGGTTCGGATACGGGAACGATATCTTCGGTTTCGGTAATGCTTTCACCTAAAACCTCTGAACCTTCCGTTTCTTCAATATCTTCTTCATCGCCTTCGTCGGCATTAAGCCATGTGACCGAAACAACGCGTTCATCATCTGCTGTCCTGAAAAGGATAACACCCTGCGTTTTACGGCCGGCAATACGTATGTCTTCAACCGGCATACGAATAAGCTTGCCGCCATCGGTGACCATCATAATCTGATTGTCATTTTCAATAGGAAATGAGCTGACGACTTCTTTATTGCGGGGCGACATTTCCATATTGGCAATACCCTGTCCGCCGCGGCCCGTGACGCGGTATTCGTAAGAAGACGAACGTTTGCCGTAACCCGTAACGGTAACGGTTAAAATAAATTCTTCCCTTTCTTCCATTTGTTTGAATTTTTCCGGTGTGAGAAGTTTTAATAAGCCGGTCTGTTCCGGTGAAACATAAATATCCGTGCCTTCTTCCTGAGCCATACGTTTCATGGCAGAGCTGATACGCAAATATTCGTCGCGTTCATCGGCATTTGCGGAAATATGTTTAAGCATCGACATCGAGATAACTTCATCATTGGCACCGAGCTTAATACCGCGAACACCTGTCGAGTTACGGCCGACAAATACACGAACATCGGTAACGGGGAATCGTATGCATTTACCTGATCTGGCCGCGAGCATCACATCATTGTCTTCCGTGCAGAGAGCAACATTAACAAGTTTATCGCCCTCATCAAGCTTCATGGCAATTTTACCGTTTGACTGAACATTAACAAAGTCCATCAGGCTGTTGCGGCGAACATTACCCTGAGCCGTTGCAAACATAATAGACAAGTCTTTGCATTCTGCCTCATTTTCAGGCAATTTCATAATGGTTGTAATGTTTTCGCCCTCATCAAGCGGCAAAAGATTTACAAAAGGTTTGCCTTTAGATGTCGGCGAACCTAAAGGAAGTTTGTAAACCTTCATCTTATAGACCAAACCTTTGGAAGAGAAGAAAAGAACAGGTGTATGTGTTGAAGCAACAAACAAACGTGTTACAAAATCTTCTTCTTTCGTGGTCATGCCCGATTTTCCTTTACCGCCGCGTTTTTGTGCTTTATAAGCATTTAAAGGAACACGTTTAATATAACCGGCTTCGGTAACGGTAACAACCATCTCTTCGCGTTGGATAAGAGATTCGACATCTGTATCATATTCAATATCTTCAATGGTTGTTAATCTCGGTTTGGCATATTCGGTTTTAACTTCAATCAGCTCATCTTTCATAATGCCATAAAGCTTTTCACGACTGCCGAGGATAGAAAGAAACTCTTTGATGTCTTCGCCCAAACCTCTCAATTCATCGTGAATCTTATCACGCTCTAAACCGGTTAAACGCTGTAATTTCAAGTCTAAAATGGCTTTGGCCTGATCTTCTGACAAATGATATTCGCCGTTTTCAACTTTATGATCGGGTTCGTCAATAAGAGCAACAAGCGGGGCAATATCACTGGCCGGCCAGTTTCTTGAAAGCAAAGCTTCCTTAGCTTCCGTCGGAGAAGGCGCCGTGCGTATAAGTTCAATGACCGGATCCAGATTTTCAACGGCAATTCCAAGACCGACCAAAATATGAGCCTTGTCACGAGCCTTGTTGAGCTTATAAATTGTTCTGCGGCGAATGACTTCTTCTCTGAATTCAATAAACGCCGCAATAATATCTTTTAACGTCAACATCATCGGTTTACCGTGATTGATGGCCAGCATATTCATACCAAAACTGGTTTGAAGCGGCGTATATTTATAAAGCTGATTTAGAACAACGTCAGCCTGAAAATCTTTTTTGATTTCAATAACAACACGAACGCCTTGACGGTCAGATTCATCTCTGATGTCGGAAATACCTTCCAATCGTTTTTCTTTAACAAGTTCGGCAATACGTTGAACAAGAGCGGCCTTGTTAACCTGATAAGGAATTTCATGAACGATAATGGCTTCCTTGTCTTTTCTGATTTCTTCAATGGTGCACTTAGCACGCATCATAATAGAACCGCGACCTGTCAAATAAGCCTGTTTGGCTCCTGTTTGTCCTAAAATTAAGCCGCCTGTCGGAAAATCAGGACCGGGAACGATTTGAATCAGCTCATCGGGTGTGATGTCAGGATTATCAATATAAGCACAGCAGGCATCAATGACTTCTCCTAAATTGTGCGGGGGCATATTGGTTGCCATGCCGACGGCAATACCGTTTGTTCCGTTAACAAGCAAATTCGGGAAGCGCGCCGGAAGAACGGTAGGTTCTTGAAGCGATTCGTCATAGTTCGGCATAAAATCGACGGTATCAAATTCAATATCATCAATGAGCTTCTGCGCAACTTTGGCAAGTCTTGCTTCGGTGTAACGCATGGCAGCGGCTCCGTCACCATCCATGGAACCGAAGTTACCTTGCCCGTCAACGAGTGTTAATCGCATTGAAAACGGTTGAGCCATACGCACCATTGCTTCATAAATAGAGCTGTCACCATGCGGGTGATATTTACCCATAACATCACCGACGATACGTGCCGATTTACGATAAGGTTTTGTGCTGTCATAGCCGTTTTCATACATACCGTATAAAATACGTCTGTGAACAGGTTTTAAACCGTCCCTGACATCAGGTAAGGCACGTGAAACAATGACGCTCATGGCATAATCCAAATATGAGCGGCGCATTTCATCGCAAATCATGGTCGGTGTAATGTTTTCAGCTGTCGAATTAGCTGCAATGATTTGATTTTCTTCCATTATTGATTATCCTTTATTGTTTGAAATAATGGATTAAAAATAACAGAAAAGGATTTTTTTTAAAAGTTTTTTAACAATTTATACCCACAAAAATTAACCATTTTTCTCTCTACGGGCAAAAAAACACCCTTAAAATCGATTTTTTGGATTTTAAGGGTAAAAAGGTTAAAGCACGGGACGGATAAATGCTTGTTCGGAAAGCCAGGTTTGCATATAGTCAAGCCGGATTAAACATACCGCCAGAGATTGAGAATTTGTCTCTTCCGTTTTGTAAGGGTAAGACGAATCAATGAAATCCACATTTTCGACACCGTAAAGCTGCAAATCATATAAGCAAAGGTTGATCTTTGTTTCGGATTGAAAGATTTTGGTAAGCGTTTGTAAGTCCGGCAATCTGCCATGAGATTCTTCAAGAATGGAGTCGTTTCTTCCGTCATTCTTATAGATAAGTATTCCGTTGAAATCAATCCCCCAAACCTGTTGAGTACGAGAGGTGTCAAGATAAGGCAAAATTTCGAAATCATTTTGCCAAAAATTCTCTTCCTCATCCGTGGTGCAATAAACAACCGGGTAAAGCATCGGAATGACCTTGGATTCGGAAAAATAAAGATCTGCTTCCTTTTTTGTTAAGCCGATTGTTTTCAATAAATCGAATTTCTGTAAAATATCCATAATAAATTAATAATTAGTTGCACATATATTTAAGACAATTGAAGAAAATCATAGAAACAGAAGGGCGGATTGTCAACAATAAATTTACCGATTCGCGAAAAAAAGAACTCTTGAAAATCATCTCAAGAGTTCTTCTTGTTATAAAACAATAAATTAAATTTTATATGCTCTAATCTGATTGCAAATTTTATCAACATATTCTTTGTCTTCGGCACCCAAAATATAGTTTTCGGGAGCTCCGGCACCCAAACGTTGGCCGAGCTGTTTTGCTCTTGCCTGAGCTTGATTTTGTTTGTAGATGGAAATAGAATTCCAGTCTATGTGCGCAGACTTTCCGAGGACAGCATTGTTGCCTAACTTTTCTTTGGTTGCAAAATGAACAACATAACCGAGACCCTGGTCATTAAGATAACTCAAGGTTCCGCTGTCACGCTGCTGAGCAAACTGAATCTTCGTCAGCTGTATGTTCTTAGCCATTTTGTATCTTCCTTTCTTAAAACTTTTGTTCATAACCGCAAGATTAATTCTGCAGGCATACTACCACATTTTTGTCAACGCGTCAACACAAAAAATGAAAAAAAAATTATTTTTTTTAAGTCAATAACTTTATGAAAAGCCTTGAGTTTTAACTTGAATTTTATATTTTAATTTTGTGTTTGAAAAATAAGGATATTTTGAAATGAAGGAAAGTAAAGCTAAAATCTTAAAATTAATGGGTAAAACAATAGTTTATACTTTTGCCGGATTTGGAATTATATTTATTCTGATGCTATGTGTCGTTTTAGGTTTGATGAGCCCGAAATCAAAATTGAGCAATGTCCCCGCAAAAACAATCTTAAGCCTTGATTTTAACTTATCCTATGCGGAAATGAGACAGGACGACTTGTTTGCGGAGTTTACAAATCAGTCTGTTTATAGTGTGTTTGACCTTGTCCGCGCCATTAATGTTGCGGCAACGGATAACAGAGTAAAAGCAATAGTTGCAAACTTAAATGAAACAAACCTCGGGTTGGCTCAAATTCAAGATATTTCCGAAGCTTTGAGATATTTCGAAAGCAAAGGTAAGAAAACATACGTTTTTTCGAGTGGAATGGGATCCTTCGGTCAAGGAACAAAAGAATATTATTTAGCAACATTGTTTGATGAAATATGGCTTCAGCCCCATGCTGATATCGGTATGACGGGAATTAACATTGAAACACCGTTTTTTAAAAATATTTTTGAGAAAGTCGGCATTGAGCCTGAATTTTACACAAGATATGAATACAAAACAGCGGTTGCTTCGCTTTTAAATGCAGATTTTACACCGACATACAAAGAAGAACTGGAAAAATTAGGGGGAGGGCTTTATCAAGAACTCGTCAAAGGGATTGCCTTTCACCGCGGACTGGAGGATTCTTCGGTTGAAAATGATATCAATCAAGCCCCCGTATTCGCCTCAACGGCATTGGAAGACCGCTTGATTGATAAGATAGGATATCGTCACGAATTGCAGCAAATGCTCCAAAAAGAATATGATAATGCAGAGTTTTATGATATGACCGATTATATGGCGCATATTTTAGACAGCGATTCTGAAGATTTTCCGCAAATAGCTTTTATGGTTTTGGAAGGAGTTATTGAAAGCGGAGAAAGTTCAAACAACCCTTTAAATGATGCCATTATCGGTTCCGAAACGGTATTAAAGCAAATTGAAGAGCTTAAAAAACAGAAAAATTTGAAGGGTTTGGTCGTTCGAATCAACAGCCCGGGTGGAAGCTATACGGCATCAGATGAAATAAGAGCCGCACTTTTGGGCTTAAAAGCGGAAAAAAATATACCGATTGTAATTTCAATGAGTGATTATGCGGCTTCGGGCGGATATTTTGTTTCTTTGGCGGGCGATTGTATTTTGGCTGATCCGGCAACCATTACGGGTTCAATAGGTGTGTTGGGCGGCAAAATGGTTGTAAAGAGTTTAATGGATAAACTGGATATCAACTGGGGAGAAATTAAATTTGGTGAAAATGCCGGTATTTTAAGCATGAATCACAAATTTTCTCAATCAGAACGTGAAGTTTTTGAAAAATCCTTGGATGAGGTCTATCATGATTTTACAAGTAAGGTTTCCGAAGTTCGGAAAATTGATGCCGCAGAAATGGATCAAATCGCGCGCGGTCGTATTTGGCTCGGAAGGAACGCGGTTGATGTAAAGTTGATTGATGAATTGGGCGGGCTGCAGAAAGCTATCTTAAAAGCAAAAGAATTGGCTGACATTGCGCCAAACAAACCGTTTGCGCTTCAATATTATCCCAAACGGGAAACGTTCCAAGAAAAACTGACGAAGTTTATTGAGAGCGGGGGCAACCTTCCGATGCTGAAGATTTTGGGAAATATGGACGAGCTTAAAGTCTTATACCGTTTGCAACACAACACGGTTTTGTTGCCGATGGTTATAAAGATGTAAACAAATTTTTCTTGCATTCTGCGAAGCTTATTGTTAAAAGGTATGGAACAAAATTAAGATAATGAGGCTACAATGGCAATAGATAATAAGATGGTCAAACAGGTGGCATTTCTGGCACGCCTTAAAATTGAAGAAACAGAAATCGAAAAAACAAAAGAAGAGTTTAACAAAATTTTGAATTGGATTGAGCAACTCAATGAAGTGGACACATCTGATGTTCATCCTCTTGTTTCCGTTAATGACGGGCGTGTGCCGATGCGTGATGATAAAGTTACGGACGGTAATCTTAAAGAAGCCGTGTTAAAAAATGCACCGATGCAGGAATTCGGCTATTTTGCAGTACCGAAGGTTGTGGAGTAAAAAAGATGTCGGATTTAACAAAACTAACAATCAAAGAGGCTGTTGAAGGTCTGAAAACAAAACAATTTTCTGCTGTGGAATTAACAAATGCATACATTAAACAGATGGAAGAATGCAGAAAATACAATGCATATATCATTGAAACGCCTGAACTTGCTTTAGAGCAAGCCAAAACAGCAGATGAACATTACGCAAAAGGAACAAACAGGATGCTGGAAGGCATACCGCTCGGTATTAAAGATTTGTTTTGCACAAAAGGTGTGCGGACAACAGCCTGTTCACATATTTTAGACGGGTTCGTGCCTCAATACGAATCAACGGTAACGCAAAACCTGTTAGATAACGGGGCTGTCTTTTTGGGAAAGCTGAACATGGATGAATTTGCCATGGGAAGCAGCACAGAGACAAGTTATTATAAACCGACCGTTAATCCGTATTCCAAAGATAAAGCACTTGTGCCCGGTGGCTCGTCAGGCGGATCCGCCGCTGCNNATGTGCGCAGCCGCAACGGGAACAGATACCGGCGGATCTATTCGCCAGCCGGCTTCTTTTTGCGGTATTACGGGAATTAAACCGACATACGGACGCTGTTCGCGTTGGGGAATCATTGCTTATGCATCGTCTCTTGATCAGGCGGGGCCGATGACAAAAGATGTTAGGGATTCGGCATTAATGCTTCAAGCAATGGCAGGCTATGATCCGAAAGATTCAACTTCTTCAAATATGGCCGTTCCCGATTTTGAAAAAGTGTTGGGGCAAGATATCAAAGGCTTAAAAATAGGTATCCCGATTGAGTATAAACCAAAGGGCTTAAATGCTGAAATTGCATCATATTGGGATAAAGCAGCGGAAATGTTAAAATCACGAGGTGCCGAATTGGTTGAAATCAGTTTGCCTCACACAAAATATGCTTTGCCGACATATTATATCATTGCACCTGCGGAAACATCTTCGAACTTGGCGCGTTATGACGGTATTCGCTACGGATTGCGCATCAATGGCGAAAAGCTTGATGATTTATACATCAACACCAGAACTCAAGGTTTCGGGGCAGAGGTTAAGCGCCGTATTATGATCGGGACATACGTTTTATCGGCCGGTTACTATGATGCATATTATATTAAGGCACAAAAAGTCCGCCGTTTGATCAAGGAAGATTTTGAAAAAGCTTTTGAAAAATGCGATGTTATTTTAACGCCGACAACACCTGCTTCTGCTTTTGAAATCGGTGATAAAACCATGAATGAGAATCCAATTAATATGTATTTAAACGATGTGTTTACGGTTTCCGTTAACTTGGCGGGCTTGCCTGCAATGAGTTTGCCGATCGGGCTTGACAGCAAAGGGTTGCCTTTAGGAATGCAGCTGATTGGACGCGCTTTTGATGAAGAAACGATATTCAAGGCCGGTTATGTTCTGGAAGAAGATGCGGGGTTTAAGAGGAAATAGAGATGACATACACAATTAAAACAGAAAAGAATGAATGGGAAATCGTTTGCGGTCTTGAAATTCACTGCCAAATTATTTCAAAGTCCAAAATTTTTTCGGGGGCTTCAACGGAATTTGGCGATGACGCTAATGAAAACGTATCGTTCATTGATGCCGGTATGCCGGGAATGTTACCGGTCTTAAATAAAGAATGTGTTCGTCAGGCTGTCAAAACAGGTTTGGGGTTAAATGCCGAAATCAACAAATATTCCGTCTTTTCACGCAAAAATTATTTCTATGCGGATCAGCCGAACGGATATCAAATTACGCAATATGAATATCCGATTGTAGGCTTTGGAAAAGTCAAGATTGATTTGTCGGACGGAACGTCAAAAGAAATAGGCATTACACGTATTCATATTGAACAGGATGCAGCTAAATCAATTCACGATTTAAACCCTAAAAAGAGCTATATCGATTTTAACAGGGCAGGCGTCGGATTGATGGAAATTGTAACGGAGCCTGATTTCAGATCGCCCGAAGAAGCAGGCGCCTTTTTGAAAAAATTACGTTCAATTGTTCGTTATTTAGGCACATGTGACGGCAATATGGATGAAGGATCGATGCGCTGCGATGCCAGTATTTCGGTAAGGCTTAAAGGCGAAGCGGGGATGCGCGAACGTGCCGAGGTTAAAAACGTTAACTCGGTTAAATTTGCCATGCAGGCGATTGAAAATGAGGCAAAACGTCAGGTCGAAATTTATGAACAGGGCGGAACGATTGCACAGCAAACTTGCAGATTCGATCAAACAACCGGACAAACAAAGTTTATGCGCTTAAAAGAATATGCCGATGATTATCGCTATTTTCCGGAACCGGATTTGCCGCCGCTTGAGTTGACGGATGAATATATTGAGCAAATTAAAAAAGAAATGGTCGAATTACCGGATGCTAAAAAAGAACGTTTTATAAAAGATTTCGGCTTAACGGCTTATGATGCGGATGTGTTGACGGAAGCCAAAGAAACAGCTGATTTCTTTGAAAAGGCAGCCGCCGGTCATGACGGCAAAAAAGTCGCGAACTGGATTTTGGGCGATTTGTTTGCAAATTTAAACGCAAATAAATTAACGTTGGATCAATCTCCCGTAAAGCCCGAAATGATTGGCGAACTGGTCGATTTGATTTCAAATAACACAATCAGCGGCAAAATAGCAAAAGATGTGTTCGCTTTGATGTGGCAAACCGGTGATATGCCATCTAAAATTGTTGAAGAAAAAGGTTTGAAGCAAGTTACGGACAGCGGTGCAATTGAAGCTTTGGTCGATTCTGTTTTGGCGCAAAACGCAGAAAATTTGGCTTTATATAAAGCAGGTAAAACAAATTTATTCGGATTTTTCGTCGGACAAGTGATGAAACAATCGAAGGGATCTGCCAATCCGCAGATGGTCAATGAGCTTCTAAAGAAAAAATTAGGGTAAGTATGGCAAAACAAAGGCAAAGAAAAACTCCGGAAGTTTTGATTTTTACCGACATAAATAATTATGCCGATGATTTAGCCTCATTTGTTGTTTTAGCTTATTTGGCCGATAAAAAGCTGATTAATATCCGCGGTATTATCACGGAGCTTGGCGCTTATGAAATTCGTCGCCGAAGAGCAATGTATGCCAAAGGAGTAATGTCTTATCTCGGTTATCCTTTCTTGCGGGCCGTTCCGGGCGGAGATTATGATATTCAAGATGAAGAAAAGGAAAATCATTATATTGAGAATGATTTTACGTCTGTTTTTGAAAAAGCG
Source organism: Alphaproteobacteria bacterium UBA1254 (assembly GCA_002308495.1). GTDB lineage: Bacteria > Pseudomonadota > Alphaproteobacteria > RF32 > CAG-239 > UBA1254. The sequence continues at coordinate 85,231 of DBVW01000002.1, read as the reverse complement.
GGTGTAACCATTCATCGAAGCGGAACGATTTTTTTGCAGGAATACATGAAATCGGTCAAAGAAAAGAATGTTGTTCTTTTGCTCAATGCACCGTTTACTGATCTTGGAAAATATATAAAAGCCGCCCAAAATGTGATTAAGAAAAAGGTCAAAAAAATTGTGCTTATGGGTGATGTTTTAGCACAAAAAGATGAGCACGGTTTTTATCAGCCTGATTTAACCTCTTTTAATTTTAAGCTGTGTCCGGACGAAGCGAAGTTTTTGTTTGAGTATATTCAGCAAAATGATATACGAACGACAATCGTGCCGTCATCAACAATCAAGGATTTAAAAATGGATTATACGTTTTTAAAGGCTGTTAAAAAAAGCAAAAATCCGGTTGTTAAAGCCTTGCTTAAATTAAAAGATGAGGCAAACCCGACAAGTATGACCTATGATATGATTTCAAGTTTATGTCTGGCTGACGGTATTTTTAAAGCTTCCGGCGGCATTGTTGAAAAAGAAGAGGGGGTCAAACAAGATATTTCTTTTGCAAAAATTGCAGATTCGAAATTAATGAAAGAAAAAATTTGTGAAATTTTTAAGGAAAAACTAGAGCCGAAGAAAATTTCATTTGAACATTTAAAGAAACCGCAACACGAAGAGAAACAAAGCAATGCTTGATATATTTTCAAATGAAAGTTTTTTAAATGGATTTTACGGTGCTTTAATCGCCGGTTTGTTTACCGGTATCGGCGGTTTTGCAATCTATTTAAAAAAGAAATATTCGCAGACAAACATTAATGTGATGCTCAATATTGCAGCCGGCGTGATGCTTGCGGCTTCTTTCTTTGCCCTTCTTGTTCCGGCTATGGCGGAATTAATGAATTTGCATGAAGATGTTCATGTTGCGGGATTTTGGTATTGCGGCGCCGTAACAACAGGCGTTGCTTTGGTTTGGATTTTAAATATTTTGTTGCCGCACGAACATAACAATATGGTGCGTCACGGTCCGAAATTTGACTTAAGAAAGGCGTGGCTTTTTATTATTGCCATTTCGCTTCATAAATTGCCGGAAGGCTTGGCGGTCGGTGTAGCATACGGCGCCGAAGAGTTTATTAACCCGATGAGCCTTGTGATCGGTATTGCACTTCATAATATTCCGGAAGGTTTAACGATGGCAATTTCTTTGGTTGCGGCAGGTGAGTCTAAACTCAAATCAGCCTTAACGGCTTTATTAATCGGTATGATTCAGCCGTTGGGTGCTTTTTTAGGTTTGCTTTTGGTCGGTGTTTCGGTATCAATTATTCCGCTTGCCATGGCTATGGCGGGAGGAACGTTGCTGTTTGTGGTTATCAACGAAATTTTGCCTGAAACGTATGGTTATAAAGACACCGAAAAATCAGCCATCGCGGTTTTTAGCGGTTTTATCATCATGAGCTATCTCTTTATGGCTTTAGGTGAATAAATGAATAAAACCTTGACTATTTTTGAAAAAGATTTTAGAAATAAATCGTCTTAGGATTTAATATAGAGGAAAGATAAATGAAGAACTTTTTAAATGAATTCAAAAAATTTGCAATGCGCGGTAATGTGATTGACATGGCTGTCGGTATCATCATCGGTGCTGCTTTCGGTAAAATCGTAAACTCTCTTGTTGAAGATGTTTTGATGCCGCCGATCGGCTTGCTTATGGGTAAAGTTGATTTTTCTGATTTAAAAATTGCATTAACAGATGACGTTGCTATCAGATACGGCACATTCATCAATGCTTTAATCAGTTTTATTATTGTCGCCTTTGCCGTATTTTTGCTCATCAAAGCAATTAACACGCTGCAAGAGAAAATGGCTGCCAAAGAAGCAGCTGATGAAGCATCTGAGCCGACAACAAAAACTTGTCCGTATTGCTGTTCTGAGATTTCCATCAATGCAACACGTTGTCCGCACTGCACGTCGGAATTGAAGAAATAATTATTGAATATAAAAGAAAATATCCCTTAAGAAATTAAGGGATATTTTTTTTGAACAAAACGGCAAAAAATATTGCATTTTAGGCAGAATGTGATATAGAGCAATCAGATTTTATAATCTGTACAGAAAATAACATTTTAATTCAAGGAAAACAAATGTCTGATAAAAAGATGAAAATGATGGATGCGAACGAAGCGACGGCTTCTGTTGCACATCGTATGAATGAAGTTTGTGTCATTTACCCGATTACACCGTCATCTCCGATGGGTGAGTGGGCTGACGCATGGTCTGCGGCCGATCAAAAGAATCTTTGGGGTGTTACACCTGTTGTTCAGGAGATGCAATCTGAGGCCGGTGCCGCGGGTGCTTGCCACGGTGCTGTTCAAGCGGGCGCTTTAACAACAACATTTACGGCATCTCAAGGCTTGCTGTTAATGATTCCGAATATGTATAAAATAGCGGGTGAGTTAAGCCCGTTTGTGATGCATGTTGCGGCGCGTTCGCTTGCTTATCATGCCCTGTCGATTTACGGCGATCACTCTGATGTGATGGGTTGCCGTCAAACGGGTTTTGCTATGCTTGCCTCAAATTCCGTTCAGGAAGCGCACGATATGGCAGCGATTGCCCAAACATCAACCCTCAGATCACGTGTTCCGTTTATGCACTTTTTTGACGGTTTCAGAACATCACACGAAATCAAAAAAATCTCTCTATTATCAGATGATGATTTAAGAGCAATGCTTGAAGGCGTTGATTATAAGTTCAATGCTAAACATGCTTTGCGTCCTGAAAAGCCTGTCATTCGCGGTACGGCACAAAATCCTGATGTTTTCTTCCAGGGAAGAGAAGCCTGCAACCCGTTTTATGAAAAGGTTGAAGGCATTGTCCAGGAAGAAATGGATAAGTTTGCGAAGATTACGGGTCGCCAATATCATGTTGTTGACTATACGGGCGCGGCAGATGCCGAGCATGTCATTGTTGTGATGGGTTCGGGTGCCGAAACGGTTGAAGAGGCAATCGAATATTTGAACGCGCGCGGCCAAAAACTCGGCGTTTTGAAAGTTCACCTTTATCGTCCGTTCCCGGCTGCATCTTTATTAAAAGCCATGCCGAAATCTGTTAAAACGGTTTCTGTCTTAGACCGCACAAAAGAATCCGGTGCTTTGGGTGAACCGCTTTACTTAGACGTTGTAACAGCGTTGTCTCAAGCCTTTTCAAACGGTCAAATTTCAAATCTGCCGAAAATTTACGGCGGTCGCTACGGCTTGTCTTCTAAAGAATTTACGCCGGCAATGGCCAAGGCTGTCTTTGACAATGCCGTCAGCGCAAAACCGATTAACGGCTTTACGGTCGGTATTATTGATGATGTCACACACAAATCTTTGGCTTATGATGAAAGCTTTGATGTTGAACCGAATGATGTTGTTCGTGCCGTATTCTTTGGACTTGGTGCTGACGGAACCGTCGGTGCAAACAAAAACTCGATTAAAATCATTGCAGAAGATGCCGGTAAATACGGACAGGGTTACTTTGTTTACGACTCTCGTAAATCAGGTTCAATGACAACATCACACCTTCGTTTTTCGGACAATCCGATTCGTTCGGCTTATTTGATTACGGCGGCTGATTTTGTGGCTTGTCACCAATTCCAGTTCATGAACAAGGTTGATATTTTAAAAATTGCAAAACCCGGCGCAACATTTCTTTTGAATGCACCTTATGATCATGATAAAGTTTGGGATCATTTGCCGATTGAAGTTCAAGAACAAATTATATCAAAGAAATTGAAGTTCTATACGATTAACGCCGTTGAAGTCGCACGTGCAACGGGCATGGGACAACGCATTAACACGGTTATGCAGACATGTTTCTTTGCGATTTCAAATATTTTAGAAAAAGATGAGGCAATTGCTCAAATTAAGGCAGCTATTAAGAAAACATATTCTAAGAAGGGCGATGCCGTTGTTCAAAAGAACTATGCCGCGGTTGACGCTTCGTTGGAACATTTGTTTGAAGTTAAATATCCTGACCATGTGACCTCTGCATTTAACCGCATTTCTCCTGTTCCGGCAAATGCGCCTGAGTTCGTAAAGAAATTGACGGCCAAATTGATTGCAGAGCAGGGTGATACGGTCAAAACATCTGAACTCAAAGATGTTGTTGACGGCACATGGCCGACAGCGACAACACAATATGAAAAACGTTGTATTGCAACCGAAATTCCGGTTTGGGATGAAAACACATGTATTCAATGCGGTAAATGCTCAATCGTTTGTCCGCATGGTGTCATCAGAATGAAAGTTGCAACGGATGATGAGTTGAAAAACGCACCGGCGACATTAAAACGTGCTGATTATAAAGGTAAAGAGTTTGCCGGTAAGAAATTTATTTTGCAAATTTCTCCCGAAGATTGCACGGGTTGCGGTGTTTGCGTAACGGCATGTCCGGCAAAGAACAAAGAAAATAACGAGCTTCACGCAATCAATATGGACCATATTGAAAACCATCTTGATACAGAGAAGAAAAACTGGGCATTCTTTGAAACATTGCCATATGTTAAGAGAACGGAAGTTGCAAAAAATCTGCCGAAGACCACACAGATGATCAGACCTTTGTTTGAATATTCCGGTGCTTGTGCAGGTTGCGGCGAAACACCTTACATTAAGCTCTTGACACAACTTTTCGGCGATCGTATGGTTATTGCGAACGCAACAGGTTGTACATCAATTTATTCGGGTAATTTACCGACAACGCCATACTGCAAAGATGAGAAAGGTCATGGTCCGGCTTGGGCAAACTCCCTCTTTGAAGACAATGCTGAGTTTGGTCTTGGTATGCGCCTTTCAATTGATCACGGAAAAGAAACGGCGATTACTTTGCTTGAAGGCCTAAAGGATAAATTATCTGATGTTGCAGATAAACTTTTATCTAATCCTCAAAGCACGGATGCCGAGATTGATCAACAACGTGATTATGTCGCGATTTTAAGAAAAGAGCTTGCTTCGATTAAAACAGAAGAAGCCGAGCACTTAAATGAGATGGCTGATTACCTGATTAAGAAATCCGTATGGATTATTGGCGGTGACGGCTGGGCTTATGATATCGGCTTCGGCGGTGTTGACCACGCCATTGCATCAGGCAGAAATATCAACATTTTGGTTGTTGATACAGGCGTTTACTCAAACACCGGCGGTCAGCAGTCAAAAGCCACCCCGATGGGTGCTTCTGCAAAGTTTGCAACGGCAGGTAAAGAGCTTGCAAAAAAAGACCTCGGTATGATTGCAATGAGTTACGGCAATGTTTATGTGGCTCAAGTTGCAATCGGTGCCAATGATATGCAGACAATTAAAGCCTTTAATGAGGCGGAAGCTTATAACGGTCCGTCAATCATTATAGCTTATTGTCCGTGTATTAACCAAGGTTTGAACATGGCAGACGGTTTATCACACCAAAAAGACGCTGTTGAATCAGGTTCGTTCCCGATTTATCGCTACAATCCTGAAAACATTAAAGAAGGCAAGGCGCCGTTGATGCTTGATTCAAAAGCACCATCGAAACCTTTGGCTGAATATATGGCAACCGAAACACGTTTCCAAGTCGTCAACAAGATGAATCCGGAGCGTTATGAAAAGCTCTTAAATAAAGCTCAGGAAGACGTTAAAGAAAAACGTTCTTTATTAGAGCATATGGCAGAGCACAAAGTTGCCGAATAGTCTTTAAGGCAAAAACAAAAAACACCGCTCATAAAAAGCGGTGTTTTTTGTTTCTGTCTTAAAAGTGCTTTTTAGTAACGGCAGTAGCGTCTGCGGAAAGCTTCCTGCTCAAACGTGTCAAGCTTTATCGAAAGCTGAAGCGGAAACTTGTCGGAACAGGCATTTTCCCAAAGCCGCCAAATAGACTCCTCAAGAGCTTGATCAGAGAGTCGGATAGCTTCTTGATTGAAGTTCTTTCTCCACTTAAATTGCCGATATAAAAAAACAACAACGGCAACAGTGAAAAAAACAGTCAAAATAATGAAAAATTCCATACGCTATAGGTTGATGATAATAGATTTCCTGGCGCACAATATAAACCGAAAATAAATTTTGTCAAGAAATTAATATCAAAAGAATTTTTCCAAAAAACAAAAAAAACTCTTGATTCTTTTTTCTTTTTAGAATATTGATTATGCATCTTATGGAAATGCGGCCGTGGCGAAATTGGTAGACGCGTAACGTTGAGGTCGTTATGAACTAAGTTCATGGAGGTTCAAGTCCTCTCGGCCGCACCATAAAAGCACCTTTTATATATCATCACATTATCATTGAAAAGGAGGGCCGCTATGTTAAGAATTTATAAATCAGAAGATGGCGGAAAACTTGTTAAATTAAAGAAAAACAAGGTTACCTCTCTGTCATGGTATAACTTAATAGCCCCGAGCGAAGAAGAACTTTTAAAAGTTTCGGAACAATTGAAGCTTGACTTTGATATGCTTAAAAATGCTTTGGACTTAAACGAACGTTCGCAGGTTGAGTTTGAAGATAATGTGTTGTCGCTGATCGTTAATTTACCGCTCTTAGATGAAGATGGGCAGTTCGATACGTTGCCGTGCGGTTTGTTTTTTACCAAACGCAATTTTATGACAATCTGCACCAGAGATAATCGTATTTTAAGCTCGTTTAATAAAAACACCGCCAAAACATTTGATACGCGTGAACGCGGTCGATTCTTATTAACCATTCTTTCAAAATGCACGCAGTTTTATTTAAAATATTTGGCCATTTTAAACGAAAAAACCGAAGAAATTGAATATGCTTTGCGCAAAACGACCAACAACAAAGCTTTGTTTGATTTGATGGAAATTCAAAAATCGCTTGTTTACTTTACAACAGCCTTAAAAGATAATCATGTCGTGCTTTTAAAATTATTGAGAATGTTGCGTTCGAAGACTTTTGCAAATATTATCGCTTTTACCGAAGATGATATGGATGTTTTGGATGATGTGATTGTCGATAACAAACAGGCTATTGAAATGGTTGATATGCATCGCTCTATTTTAGAGGGTATGATGGATGGTTTTGCCTCTATTATTAACAATAACCTCAACCTTGTGATGAAATTTTTGGCAGCTATTACAATTATCCTGTCAATTCCGACCATGTTGGCATCTTTTTGGGGAATGAATGTTCCGGTTCCGTTTGCACCCAATCCTTACGGATTTGGCGTTGTCATTCTTATATCCGTCATTTTGACGATTTTTGCCACTATCTTTTTCAAGAAAAAAGGTATGTTTTAAAAAACTTGTATATTGTTGAGAAATATACTGGTCAAGGCTTAAAAATAAACTTATAATCAGCTCAATGGAAACATCAAAGGAGTATACTGTGTTTTTAGGTTTGTTTGCTGCAGTTTTTGCGTTTATATCGGATCAACTTTCAAAGTTTTATATTTTTAAATTTGTTGTGGAACAAGGTTCTCCCTATAAAGTTTGTGATTATTTTAACATTGTCTCGGCTTTTAATAAAGGTGTCAGTTTTTCAATGTTTGATAATGGCGGAATGTGGAGCAGAGTTATATTGATTTTGTTCGCATTGGGTGTTGTGGCGTTTTTGATTTTGTGGATGAAAGATGAAACGTCAAGATTTGTCCGTTTGGCGCTTGGTTTAATTATTGGCGGAGCCTTGGGCAATGTAACGGACAGATTACGTATGGGGGCAGTATATGACTTTTTGGATTTCCATTACGAAGCTTATCATTGGCCGGCGTTCAATTTAGCCGACTCTTTTATCTGCATTGGAGCTGTTCTTATTATTCTGCATGCTATTTTCTATAGGAAAAAACTTTCAAAATAGGAGATCAAATCATGAAAAAAACAATTGCAACAATTTTAATGTTGAGTTTTGTTTTAACCGGCTGCACAACATTAAAAAAATGGTTTGGCTTAAACAAAAGTGCGCCCGATGAAACAAAAATAGAAACACGTGCACCGCTCGTCTTGCCGCCTGATTTTGATGATTTGCCGTAAAATGTTCAAGTTTAAATTGAATAAAGTTTTTTATTTGCTTGTCTTTTGTGTGTTTTGTTTAACGCATGAAATTCAAGCAAAGCTTTTTGATGCAACGGAGTTTTATTTAAATAACGGATTAAGAGTAATTGTTAATGAAAATCACAAAGCCCCGATTGCAAAGCTGATGTTATGGTATAAAGTGGGGGCCATGGATGAAATGCCCGGAAAGTCAGGGTTGGCACATCTTCTTGAGCATTTAATGTTTCGGGGAACATCACAAATTCCAAATTCAAAGTTTAATGAAATTATGCTGATTAACGGTGTCGAAAACAATGCATTTACATCAAGAGATTTTACGGTTTATCATGCCCTTACCGACATTTCAAGATTAGAATTGGTTATGGCTTTAGAGGCCGATAGAATGGCAAATTTACAAATTAATGATAAAGCTTTTCAAAATGAGCAAAAAGTTGTTTATCAGGAGCGAGAGCAAAGAGTTAAAAATAACTCAAAAACACAATTCGGGGAAGAGGTGAATAAAATTTTATGGCAAGGCACACCGTACGAACACCCGATTTCAGGAACGTTAGAAGAAATAAATACTCTGACAAAAGAAGATGCCTTAATGTTTTATCATAAATATTATTCACCTTCAAATGCGGTTTTGGTTGTTTCGGGAGATATAACGCCGAAAGAAATTAAACCGTTGGTCGAAAAATATTTCGGTCATATTAAGTCTGATCAAAAAGCAAGCAGATCAAAAACGACATTTACTGTCTTTGAAAAAAGCGATATTTCCATATATAAAGAGATGCCGCATATTGAAAGTCCGAAAATATTAATCACATACATTATTCCGTCAATTTTAGAAAACGCAAAGGAGGCGTTTGCTTTAAGCGTTTTTTCAAATTATTTGGGTGAAAGCGGTAATTCGTATTTTCAAAAAGAGCTTGTTCAAAAGCAAAAGGTTTTATCTGCCGGATCTGATGTCGATATTTTATATCGAGGCTCCGGAACATTTACCGTATCAATGTTGCCATTGGAAAACAGCGATTTAAAAGAAAATGTGTCATTGCTTGAAACAAGTATTTCGCAGGCACTTTTGAAATTAAATTCTGAAACGATCAAAAAAGAAAAGAAAAAAATTCTTTCAACACTTATTTATGTGAAAGACAATCCGGAAGATGCAGCTTATATTATCGGAACGCTCGCTTCTTTGGGTTTAGGTCTTGATGAAATAGAAAATTATGCCTCGAATATAGAAAACGTATCGCTTGAAGATGTTAAAAAAGCGGTCGAAAATATGTTAGCACATTCCAAAAAAGTAACGGCAATTTTGGCGCCCGAACAGGAGATTGAAAATGACTAGAAAAATGAAAATTCTTGCGTTTTTAAATCTGTTTTTTATTGCTTTGGCCATATATGCCGTTTATGTGTTTTGTTCTTCAAACAAATTGCTTTCACCGGATAAGATTGTTTTAAATTCGCCTTTAAAAGAAAAAAACTTCAGCGCTGAAGTTTTGGAAATAAAAAACAAAAATGCCGTTCAAACATGGATAATGGAAGAACATAGTGCGCCGATTGTTGCAATGAGCTTTTATTTTGATAAAGCGGGATATGAATTTGACGATTTCGGAAAACTCGGCACATCAAATATGGTTTCCGATTTATTGGCATTCGGAAGCGAAGAATATGATTATGAAAAATATCATGATTTGCTTGAAACAAACGGAATTGATCTTTCCTTTGGAACAACAGGCGAAACTTTCAGCGTTTCAATGACAACGCCGAAACAAAATTTAAATATAGCACAAAAGCTTTTAAAATCTGTTTTAATCGAGCCGTCATTTAAACAGAAAGATATTGAACTTGTTAAAGCCCGAATTCTTGAAGCTATAAAAATTCAAAAAGAAAATCCGGAAAAAGTTCTTGTTCAAGCCCTTAAAGAAGAATTTTACGGCGAGCACCCTAAAGCGCGTTTGGGGCTTGGAAAGACAGAAGATGTCAAACAAATTTCAAAACAGGATTTGGTCGCCTTTAAAGGAGAACGCTTCGGAAAAGATAATTTACATATTGTCATTGCGGGTGATATTTCTGAAAGGGAAGCGATTGAAATGTTAAATTTCATCTTTGAACCGTTAAGAGAAAAGGCAAATTTCAAAATTTTAGAGAAAGTTCATCCGATTTATATTTTTGATGAAAAAAACATTGAACGTTCGATGCCTCAGGTGATTAGTTTTTTCTTGGCCCCCGGAACAGAAAGATTGTCTGAGGATTTCTATGCTTTATACATGGCAAATGAAATTTTCGGAGGTTCAGGCTTGTCCTCAAGGTTAAATATAATTGCCCGTGAAAAAGAGGGGCTGACATACGGCGCTTATACATACCTCAATGCACAAAAAGATGCACCTCATTTAATCGGCTCGTTTTCAACATCAAAACAAAATTATGAACAAATGAAAAAAATCCTTTTTGATGAATGGCATAAGATGGGCAAGAAGGGTGTATCTGTCTCGGAATTTGAAACGATTAAACAAAATATGCTGACATCATTTAACTTGAGATTTAAGTCAATATCCGATATTGCGTCAATGCTTTCATATATGCAGAAAGAAAATCTCGGTATTGATTTTTTGCAAAACAGAAACGCATATGTTCAAAAAGTGACTTATGAAGAAGTGAATGCTGCCGCAAAGAAATATTTTCAAAACAAACCATCTGTTTTAACAATAGGAAATAACGACTGGGAGAATAATCAAAATGTTTCATACAGATAAAAACAACACAAAAGCATGGAAAAAATTAAATGCGGAATATAAACGTTTTAAAAAAGTGCATATGAGAGATCTATTTGAAAAAGATCAAACTCGGGCGAAGAAATACACGATAGAGTTAAATGATTTAACATTTGATTATTCAAAAAACCGTTTCGATGAGGATGTCTTAGATGCACTATTAAATTTGGCAAAAGAACGTAAAATTGAAGAACAGCGTGATGCAATGTTTACGGGTAAAAAAATTAACTCGACCGAAAACAGAGCTGTCCTTCACACCGCTTTAAGAAATCGTTCTAAAAAAGCTGTAAAAGTCGACGGCAAAAATGTTATGCCTCAGATTAATGAAGTGCTTTCAAAAATGAAGACCTTTTCTGATGCTGTCCGTTATGGCGAATTTAAAGGTTATACAGGAAAAAAACTGACGAATATCGTTAATATCGGCATCGGTGGTTCTGATTTAGGACCGGTTATGGTTTGCGAAGCTTTGAAACGTTATTGGATGAAGGGGATTAATTGTTATTTTATTTCAAACATTGACGGGACGGCTGTGACGGAAACTTTAAAACAATTAGACCCGGAAACAACATTATTTATAGTTGCTTCAAAAACTTTTACGACAATTGAAACTTTAACAAACGCAAAAACCTGTCGCAAATGGCTTATAGATGCTTTAGGAGAGCATGCCGTTGATAAACATTTTGTCGCACTCTCAACAAATAAAGAAAAAGTTGAAGAATTCGGTATCAACCCTCAAAATATGTTTGAGTTTTGGAACTTTGTCGGCGGTCGATATTCACTATGGTCTGCTATCGGCTTAATCATTGCGATTGCCATCGGTTTTGAAAATTTTGAAAAATTACTTGAAGGCGCATACGCCATGGATGAGCATTTTAGAACAGCGCCTTTGAATAAGAATATGCCCGTTATTATGGGCTTGTTAGGTTTGTGGTATAATAACTTTTTCAACATTCATCGTTATTGTGTTGTGCCTTATGACGAATATTTAAAATATCTTCCGTCTTATTTGCAGCAGCTTGATATGGAAAGCAACGGAAAAGGAGTGGATAAAGACGGCAATTTCGTAAAATATTCGACAGGACCGGCAATTTTCGGCGGCGCGGGAACAAATGTTCAGCATTCTTTCTTCCAATTGCTTCATCAAGGCACGGATATTGTCCCGGTCGATTTTATTGTGCCGGCCATTTCACATAATGAAATCGGAGATCATCATCAAATTTTATTATCCAATGTTTTAGCTCAGGGTGAAGCTTTAATGAAAGGCAAAACAGTTGCCGAAGCGGCCAATGAATTGAAAAAAGCAGGAAAGTCTGATGAGGAAGTCGAGACGTTGAAAAAATATAAAGCTTTTACTGGAAACAGACCGTCTAATACATTGCTTTTAAAGAAAATAGATCCGTTTTCTTTGGGGCAGATTATTGCTCTCTATGAACACAAAGTTTTTGTTCAGGGTGCGATTTGGAACATCAATTCGTTTGATCAGATGGGGGTTGAATTGGGCAAACAACTTGCTTTAAATATTTTACCTGAATTACAGGGGAAATCTTTTGCTCTTGAACATGACAGCTCAACAATGTCTCTGATTAAAAAAATCAAACTGTTAAGGAAATAAAATGTCTATACGTATCTTACCGGATAATCTGATCAACCAAATTGCTGCGGGAGAAGTGATTGAACGTCCGTCATCTGTTGTTAAAGAATTGGTTGAAAACGCGTTAGATGCCGGTGCGGATAAAATAGAAGTTGATTTAACGGACAGCGGCAAAAGCTTAATCATTGTTTCCGACAATGGTAAAGGCATGAGCAAAGAGGAGCTGAATTTATGTGTCGAACGGCACGCCACTTCGAAACTTGAAAATGATGATTTGTTTCATATTAAACATTTTGGGTTTAGGGGAGAGGCATTACCATCTGTCGGAGCTGTTTCAAAACTTTGCATTATGAGTCGGGAAAAAAACAGCAATGAGGGATATCAAATAGAGGTTAAAAACGGCAAAAAATCAGCCGTTATGCCGGCGCCGATTTCTTTAGGGACGCGCATTGAAGTGCGTGATTTGTTTTATAATGTACCGGCAAGGTTGAAGTTTTTAAAAACAGATGTTTCTGAGCTTGGGAATTGTGTGGATATGCTTGAGCGTATTGCCATGGCAAATCCGAATGTTTCTTTTTATTTAAGTAACAATAATAAGCAAAAAATATCTTTAAATGCATGTCAAGGTGAGTTTTTCGATGCACGTTTGAAACGCTTGGGTGAGGTCATGGGTAAAGAATTTAAAGAAAATTCTTTAATGATTAACGTATCGCGTGATTATGCGTGTGTTTCGGGCTATGTCAGCCTGCCGACGCTTAACAAATCAAATTCACTTTCGGAATATTTATTCGTTAACAATCGTCCGGTAAGAGACAAACTTCTTTTAGGGGCTATTAAAGGTGCATATCAAGATGTTTTAGCTTCGAACCGATATCCGATGGTTGCTCTTTTTATTGATGTGTCACCGGAATATGTTGATGTAAATGTTCATCCGCAAAAAGCAGAAGTTCGTTTTTTTGATGGAAATTTAATCAGAACACTTATTGTCGGAGCGATTCGTCAAGCCCTTTCAATGGGTGATAAAAAAACGGCAAACACTCTTGATTTACAGCAGTTTATCAAAGAAGAAATCGGATTCGAAAAAGGTTCAAAATTAAGTGAACCGTCAAATCAAATGCGTTTTACCAATACATTGCACACTTTTCAAAATACTCGTTATTCTAAGGCTGAAATATTGCCTGATTTGGAAAATGCTTATTCCGTTAAAGTAGATTTTAACCCTCAAAACGAAACATTTGATGCAAACGAGATGCCGCCTTTAGGATTCGCTAAAGCCCAATTTCATGACACATACATTATTTCACAGACACCGGATAGCATTATTATTATAGATCAGCATGCGGCGCATGAACGTATTGTGATGGAAAAATTAAAATCTGATTTAGCTTCTGAAAACAAAGTTGCAACGCAAATACTTTTAATACCCGTTGTTGTTGAGTTAAATATATCTGAAAAAGCGCGTATGATGGAAAATGCTTCAAGTTTTGAAAAGCTCGGTCTTGTGATTGAAGAATTCGGCCCGCAGGCAATTGTTGTGCGCGAAATTCCGGCATTAATATCAGACGCCGATATCAAAAAGCTGATTAAAGATTTGGCAGGTGAAATAAGCGAATGGGGCAATTCTTTTTCATTGACCGAAAAGCTTCATCATATATGTGCAACCATTGCATGCCACGGTTCTGTCAGAGCAGGGCGCAAACTTAACATTGATGAAATGAACAGACTTTTACGTGATATGGAAAGAACGCAGCATTCCGGTCAATGTAATCACGGGCGTCCGACTTACGTTGAATTAAAACTGACGGATATAGAAAAACTTTTTGCCCGCCGCTAAACTTGAAAATAAAAAGATAAGTCTTATTTTCTCCCTTGAATTTAAATGTTTTTTAAGGGGGCTTTTTACGATGGGAACAATTTTAAAATATATTTTTTACGCATTGATTATTATTGCAATTTATTTTCTGGGAGTAGGTTTTTACGATGGATCGTTAAATAAAGATTCAAGCCTGAAAGAAATGACGGAGCAGATAACTTCAAATACAAAAGAAATGATTGGCGAGGGTTATCAAAAGACAAAAGATGCCGTCCAAGGAGGTATGGATGAAGCAGTCGATAAGACGGAAGAAACAATTCAAAACGGAGCAGAAGAAATTGAAACCGAAACACAAGAAGTGATTCAAGGCGGCTTTAAAGGATAAAAATATACTTTTAATAATGAGGGGGAGGTGTCTCTTCAGACAGAGGTTTAACGGTTTCGCGCTCGATAAGGTTTTTTAAGAGCGCGTTCTCTTTTTTTAAAGTATCAATTTCTTTTCCTTGTTTTATAATGATATCATTTAAATCGTCGAGCATACGTTGTTGCTCGGTCAATATCATTTCAATATCAATCAAACGTTCTTCAAGATTTTGAGACATACCTTTTCTCCTTGAAAATTTTGTAACATATAAAGAAGAAAAAATAAAGCAAAAAAAGTCCCCGACTGTTTGACGAGTCGGGGGAAAAGCCTAAAGAGGCTGTGTGGGATAATAACGATTGTAGATCAAACAAAGGTTTTCAAACCGAAAGCTCTGTTTCAAAAACTGTTTGGAGGCAGGCTGCAAATCAGGCACTTTCTTAAGCCAAATTTTAAAAAGATCATCGTTGACACGGTTGATCAGTGCTTTTTCAAAAGCTGCCGATTTGATGGCTGGCATTTTGCGCACAATGATCCTGAGTTTTTTCAAATCAAGATTGGCAAACCCCCATACCATATTTTTTTCGGAAACGTCGTAACGACTGATCAACATCAATATCATATCAATGTTGCCGTTTTTAAAAATCTGTCGCTCTGATTTCGAATATGGCTGGATTCTTTGCAACAGCTCTTTTTGCCATTTAAGAGGTCCTTTACGGTAAAGCAGATTTTCATCACCTTCCTCAAGTTCGTAAATATATTCGGTCCGAACAAATTCTAAAAAGGCGTTGAAGTCTTTCTTTTCAAGAAGCTTTTTGATGGTCTTATATGGTCGTGTCATAAGTTTAAGTTTTAAAACTATCCCCGACTTTAAAAGGAGTCGGGGATAAAACTACAGACTTTCTCGGATCATCCTGTCAATGTAATAGCTCTTGAGGCTTGAGAGATTGACATCGTCGTTGATGAGAGCCTCAGATTCTTCATCAAGAGAATGAAACTTATCAAGCCAGGTCTTGAAGAGTTCCAGTTCGCCTCGCTTGAGCATGGCCATTTCGACATCTCTGTCCGGCTTTCTTTGCAAAACGTTCAAGACCTTCTCGGCGACATCGGTCGGCGCTTCATTAAACGCCCAAAGGAGCGTTTGCGGATAGAGGTGCCACTTGATGTCAAGGAAAGATAGCAAGTCTTCCGGCTGGTAGGTGACAATGACACGCTCGACGCACTGAGAAGGCGCATGCCAGTTGAGAAGGGTTTTCGCCCAACATTTGGTGGCATTGCGGTAGAATTCGCATTCATCGGCTTCTGTGACACCGAGGACATTGTTACTATGCACAAATCTTAAAAAAGCGGAGTAATCGCCCTCGGCGAGATACTCACAAAGAGTTTTCATTTTACTCATATTGCATAAAAATAGCTTAATTGTTGGCATAAAAGTAATAAACTGAGCAAAACAGTAACACTTTATATTTGATTTGTCAAATAAAATTTGTCAAATTTATGCCATCGATTCGCTATAACTTAATAATACCTGTTGCAATGGCATAAATGGCAACAAGAGACA
This sequence comes from Alphaproteobacteria bacterium UBA1254, assembly GCA_002308495.1. Taxonomy (GTDB): domain Bacteria; phylum Pseudomonadota; class Alphaproteobacteria; order RF32; family CAG-239; genus UBA1254. Next base: position 69,174 of record DBVW01000002.1, on the reverse strand, counting down.
AAACGACAAGTAAAAGTGCAAAGCAAAATTCACGCTTTGAAAATATTTTGCATTCATGGCAATTTTCTTTTCTTGCCCAGATATAAACCGGAATACCGATGGTCATAAAAATAATGGCAGCTAAAAGGTATTTTAAACCGGCGGCGTAAATCAGCCATAAGGCATAAACAGGTCCGATAATGGCAGCCAACAAAGCAGAAGACCGTTTGATGTAGATGTTGTTCGGATATTCATGATCTTCACAAATTTTCCAAAGATAAGCGCATGATGAAAAATAGGCCGGTAAAACCATAACGCTTGTAATTGACAACATTGTGTTCCAAGCGTTGTTTGAAAAATAAACAAGCAACATAAAAATCTGCATCATGATGCTGGTTACCCAAAGTGAAACACAAGGTGCGTGATTTTTATTTTCTTTGGCAAAAGCCTTGGGGAAAGTGTTGTTTTCAGCCGCCGCTTGCGGGATTTGTGCCGTGACCATGGTCCAGGCAAGCCAGCTTGTTAAAACGGAAACAAGAAGCCCTATATTCATCAGATAAGCACCCCAAGAACCGACAATCTTTTCTAAAATACCGGCTGTCGACGGATTTGAAATATGAGCAAGTTCGTGTTGAGACATATAACCGAAAGGAAGAACGGATAATAAAATATAAATAATTAAACATCCGATAAATCCGAGAACGGTTGCGCGTCCGACCGATTTTGGAGATTTTGCATGCTTGCTCATTACAACGGCACCTTCGATTCCGATGAAAGACCAAAGCGTAACAAGCATTGTGCTTTTAATTTGATCTTGAAGCGAACCAAAAGACTGAGAGCTGATAATATTTTCGCCCCAAAAATCAAACGAAAACCGATCAGAATGAAAAACAAAAGCCATAATCAAAATAAAGACAATCAGCGGAACAATTTTGGCGATTGTGCCGATAAGGTTAATTAAGGTTGCCTGTTTTATGCCTTTTAAAACCAAAAAGTTAAACACCCAAATAACAACGGACCCGCCGATAATGGAAAGTAAATTATTGCCACCGGCAAAATGTGGAGGAAAGAAATAATTTAAAGCATCCATGGTAATCACGGCATAACCGACATTTCCGCAAATTTGACAAAGCCAATACGACCATCCGATCGTAAAACCGGCATATGATCCGAAACCTTCACGGCTATACATATAAATACCCGCAGTCAAATCGGGTTTCACGATTGATAAAATACGAAAAGTGTTGGCAATAAAATAAACACCGATTCCCGTAATAAGCCATGCGAGTAAAACGGCGCCTACAGAAGCCGATTGAGCCATGTTTTGCGGAAGACTGTATATGCCGCCGCCGATCATTGAGCTGACAACGATGGCCGAAAGAGCTATAACACCTAAACCGGCGGATGTATTTTTAACCTCCGCCGGATGATTGTTGTTTGTTTTTTGTTGAAACATTTTTTTTGCCTTTCATTAAAGCACAACAGGATCTGCATGTTCAAAATTTAAAAAGCCCAAACAAGTTAAGCTGTAACCGAATTGTTGCGTAATATTGAGGTAATTATGAAACATTTGAAATTCACTGTGTTTTTCGACACCCCTGATTTCAAGCTCATGTTTTAATGATTTATTGAGCCACATTTTAGCGTGTCCTTCGGCAATTTCATCATCGATGTGTGTGTCAAAATATTCAACATATTCGGCAGCCCACCCGCCGATAAGCTCGCCGTTTTTATCTTTACCCCAACAAATCCCGACACCCGTGGCAATAGCTTTATGATCATCACGATTAGCTCCGTTTCCAGCCATAATGACCTCTAAAACGGCACCATGTTTGAATTTGTTTACAACCCTGTCAACCGGAACAATATTTCCGAACAATTCTTTTGGTAAAACGGAAGTATAAGGAACCACATTGAAATTTTCAATTTTGGCTTGCATCAAAGCGCTGTCATAGCAAAACGTTTCAAACGGTTGAGGGGGAATGCCGTCATTTGCCTGGCCGACACCGCCGGTATGAAATGCAAGGGTAGGGTAACGAACACCTTCTGTCATGATTATTTCTCCTAAAAAATGAAATTAAAAACAAAAGAGAAGTAATCATCAAAAAAAGATTTTCAATATAAAAAAAAATAGGCCGTCCTGTTGCTAGGTGGCCCAAACCTCACTTTGAAAAAACCAATTTTCAAAGAATTAAATTCGTTGCTTTCGCTATTAAGCAGCTACTGCAACTGGTGCAAAATTATCATTTGCGTTTATTTAATTTGAACCGATAACGGTGGTATCTCACCGAACACAGCAAACCATCTTTATTGTATACTGTCTAACCTGTTTCACCCCCTTAAAAATTGGTGGAGGTGCCGAGTACTGCCCTCGGGTCCAACATACCTATTTCATAGCGCCTCTAGTGTCATAGCTGACGTATCAGCATTATTAATATAGCAAATTTAAAGGCAAAATGCAATATAAATTTTTGTAGACTTTATATAAAAAAGAAAATAAAATAAAAGATACAAAAGGAGAAATTAAAATGAACTTTCCAAATCAAATAGATTCAAAGCGGATTATTTTACAAAGACCCTATCCGCCTACACGTGAATTAGCAACAGAAATTTATGCGGAAGTTTCGGATTTTGTAGATCATTTAGGGCAATGGCTTCCATGGGCGAGCAAAACATATGGCATTGAAGACGAACTCTCATATTTAAAAGATTGGTGTGAGGCGCATTGGGAAAATGAAGAAGGATTCGCCTATATGATCAGAGAAAAAGAAACGAAAAAATTTATCGGTATGATTGATCTAATGAAAGTGAACCAAAAACATAAATCTGCCGAAATCGGATTTTGGCTCACCGAAAAAGCCACCGGAAAAGGTTATATGGTAGAAGCTGTTAAGGCACTTGAAAACGAGGCTTTCAAACAAGGCCTAAATCGTATTGTTATTATGAACGATACAAAGAATATACCATCGGCAAATGTGGCTAAAAATGCAGGCTATCATTTAGACGGTGTGTTGCGTGAAGAAAGATGGTCTGAAACACAGAACCGTTTCAGAGATTCAAATGTGTGGTCAAAATTGAAATCTGATCAAACAAGATAAAAGGATTCGATTTAAAAAAAGAAAAACACCACTGCGAAAGCCGGTGGTGTTTTTCTGTATATATAGACCTAAAAATTATCTTTTCGAAGTTGTCTTTTTCGATGATGTTTTGGTCATCGTTTTAGCTGAGCTCTTCTTGGTCGTTGTAGACTTTTTGCATCCACCTTTTGAGCAGTTGCGTGAAGCATATTGTTCAACAGCCATAGACCAGAATTTTTCATCTTGGCCCATCGGGCAACCAGCGTTTTGCCATAAATAATAGGCAGCTTCTCTGATGTAATTTTCATTACATTTTGTAGCCATGTTTGTTCTCCATAAATATATTAAAAACAAATTTAATATATACACGATTTTTTTAAGAGTCAATATTTATTATTTAGAAAAAAGAAAGTTATTTTCTTGCAATTTGATTAATAACACTTTATAGATAGAAGAAACACATTACATAACTTGAATAATTATAGGGGAAAAAGAGATGAATAATTTATTGTCTCAAAACGAAGTAAATGCAATCATAGACGGCAATCATGATAATGTATTTTCCGTGCTCGGAATGCACCGTGATAAAGGTACAAAAAATATTTTCATCCGCGCATTTTTACCCCACACAAATTCTGTTGATATCTTAAATTATGACGGCCAAAATTTGGGAAAAATGGAAAAAATCGACGACAGAGGATTCTACCAAATTGAGTTTGGTGCCGTTGAAGATTTTAAATACAAATTTTTAATCGAAAATGATTTAGGTCAAAAATACGAAAAAGAAGATACTTATCGTTTTTTGCCGACTTTGGGCGATATAGATGAATATCTTTTTGCCGAAGGAAATCATCACGAAATTTATAAAAAACTCGGCGCGCATGTGATGGAAATGGACGGTGTTAAAGGTGTCGGATTCGCCGTATGGGCACCGAATGCAAAAAGAGTTTCCGTCGTCGGTGATTTTAACATGTGGGACGGTTGTGTTGATGTGATGCGTAAACATCCTTCTTGCGGAATTTGGGATATTTTTATTCCGCAAATAGGTGAGGGCAGCGTTTATAAATTTGAAATTAAAACGAGAGAAGATTACATCCTGTTAAAATCAGATCCGTTTGCTTTTTATTCCGAAGTCAGACCGAAAACCGCATCTATTGTATACGATTTAAACCACTACGAATGGCATGATCACGGTTGGATGAATTACAGAGCGGAATATAACAGTTTTGATAAACCGATGTCTATTTATGAGGTTCATCTCGGCTCTTGGAGAAGAAAAGGAACGAACGGTGAAAATTATTTAACCTACCGCGAATTTGCAGATTATTTGGTGCCGTATGTTCACAACATGGGCTTTACGCATGTCGAATTTTTACCTCTTTGCGAACACCCTCTTGATGCTTCCTGGGGTTATCAGGTAACAGGTCTCTTTGCCCCGACTTCAAGGTTCGGAAATCCGGATGATTTTCGTTATATGATAGATAAATTTCATCAGGCCGGAATTTCGGTGATTATGGATTGGGTGCCGGCACACTTTCCGAAAGATTCACACGGACTTATCGAATTTGACGGCACATGTTTGTATGAACATTCCGACCCGCGTAAAGGAGAACATAAAGATTGGGGAACAAAAATTTATAACTATGGCAGAACAGAGGTTAACAACATTTTGTGTGCAAGTGCACTTTATTGGTTGAAGGAATATCATATCGACGGACTTCGTGTTGATGCGGTTGCTTCAATGCTCTATCTTGACTATTCACGAAAAGCGGGCGAATGGATTCCGAACCAATACGGCGGAAATGAAAATTTGGAAGCAATTTCATTTATTCGAAAAATGAATGAACTTGTTTACGGCGAAAATACCGGTGTTCTCACTTGCGCGGAAGAGTCAACGGCATGGCCTATGGTTTCGCGTCCGACATCGATGGGCGGTCTCGGATTCGGTTATAAATGGAACATGGGTTGGATGAACGACACTTTGCGTTACATCAGCCATGAACCTGTTCATAGAAAATATCATCATGGTATGTTAACGTTCGGACTTTTGTATGCATTTAATGAAAATTTCATTTTACCGATTTCGCATGATGAAGTTGTTCACGGCAAAGGTTCAATGCTGTCAAAAATGCCAGGTGATGAATGGCAAAAATTTGCAAACTTAAGAGCCTATTACGGATTTATGTGGACACATCCGGGTAAAAAACTTTTGTTTATGGGTAACGAATTCGGACAAGATTGGGAGTGGAATGCGGAAGAAAGTTTAAGATGGCACTTGCTCGATTATCCGATGTATAAGGGGGTTCAAAATTGCGTTCGGGATCTTAATTTAATGTATCAGGGAAATGCACCTTTGTACGAAGAAGATTTCGACAGTAAGGGTTTTGAATGGATTGAACATTCAAACGCCGATGACAGTGTGATTTCGTTTATTCGAAAGGGCCACAATCCCGATGATTATTTGGTCGTTATTTGCAACTTTACACCGGTTGTTCGTCATAACTTTAAAGTCGGTGTTTATGAACCGTGTAAATATCAGGAAATTTTTAACAGTGATGATCCGTCATATTGGGGAAGCGGTGTTAGAAATGAAGGACAATTACAGGTTTCAATGCAGGGGTGGAATATGAAGCCATATTCAATAGAAGTCGTATTGCCGCCGCTTTCAACCATTGTGCTTAAACCAATAAGGTAAAAAACATGAGTTTGATAAAAAGACATAGAGGAAAAACGTATCCCTTAGGATCAACTTTTGACGGCAAGGGAACAAATTTTGCGATTTTTTCTGCCAATGCCGAAAAAGTTGTATTGTGTTTGTTTGATGAAAAAGGTATTGAAGAAACCGACCGAATTGAAATCAAAGAAAATGATTTCGGTATTTGGCATGTTTATCTTGAAAACATTAAACCGGGTCAGATATATGGTTACAGAGTTTACGGCGAATATAAACCTCAAGAGGGAAAACGTTTTAACCCGCATAAACTTTTAATTGATCCGTATGCGAAAAAACTCGTCGGAGAGCTTATTTGGGATAAGGCGATTTTCGGATATGATATTGACAGTCCCGAACAAGATTTATCTTATAGTGAGATTGACAGTGCACCTTATGTTCCGAAGTCTGTCGTTGTTGATGAACATTTTGATTGGCAAGGTGATGTTAAACCGAAAATTGATTTTGAGGATACCATTATTTATGAGCTCCACACAAAAGGTTATACAAAACTTTTTTCAAAAATTAAAGATAGCGACAGAGGAAAATTTAAAGGATTATCATCGCCCGAAATTAAGCAATATTTAGAATGGCTCGGCGTGACGACGATTGAGCTTTTACCTGTTCAGGCGTTTTTCGGTCATCAAAAAAAGAGAAAAAGAGTCAACTATTGGGGCTATGAAACACTTTCATATTTTGCACTTGAAAACAGCTATCTGTCAAACGGCGAAATCAGCAGCTTTAAGCAAATGGTCAAATCGTTTCACCAAAAGGGTCTTGAGGTTATTTTAGATGTTGTCTATAACCACACTATAGAAGGCAATCATTTGGGGCCGACACTTTGTTACAGGGGCATCGATAACGAAAGTTATTATACTTTAAATAAAACAAACAAACGCTTTTATTATGACAGCACCGGTTGCGGCGCAAGTTTTAATTTGCAGAATATAAATGTTTTAACGCTTGTTATGGATTCGCTCAGATACTTTGTTAAAGAAATGCATGTTGACGGTTTCAGATTCGATTTGGCCGCAACACTTGCGCGTGAGAAAACCGAATTTAAACATGAAGGTGCATTTTTAAAAGCCTTAAAGCAAGACGAAATTTTGCGTTCGGTTAAGTTGTTTGCCGAGCCGTGGGATGTCGGAAACAACGGATATCAAATCGGCGCTTTTCCGGCGGGCATTGCGGAATGGAACGATCGTTTCAGAGATGTTGTGCGTCGTTTTTGGCGCGGTGATGAAAGACAGGTCGGCGAGCTTGCAAGCCGCATTGCCGGTTCAAGCGATATTTTCGGATATAACAACCGCAACCTTTGGACAAGCGTCAACTTCTTAACCGCACATGACGGATTTTGTTTGCGCGATTTGGTGAGCTATAATTTAAAGCATAATGAATCAAACGGTGAAAACAACAAAGACGGAAGCAATGATAATTGGAGTTCAAATTGCGGCGTTGAAGGAATTGAGGTTTCAAGAACGATCAAAAACAAACGCTTAAGACGCGCACGCAATTTAATGTCAACTTTGCTCTTTTCATTCGGCACACCGATGATTTATGCAGGTGATGAATTTTTAAACACCCAATTCGGAAATAACAACCCATACGCTCAAGATAATGTCATAAATTATCTTCCGTGGGATGCCATTGAACCCGAAGGATATGAGTTTGCAAATTTTGTAAAGTGTTTGATTAACTTGCGACGCTCCCTTCCTGTTTTTAAAAGAAGATACTTTTTTAAGGGTCAAAAAGTCGGCAATTCTCCTTATAAAGATTTGGCGTGGTACACCGAAAAAGGAACGGAATTTACGGCGCCCGATTGGCAGGATCAATCTCGTCAATCTCTGTCATTTTTAATTTTTGACGGCAAAGATTTGCTTTTTGTGATTTTAAACGGCTCTTCAAAAAAGATTGAATGGAAATTGCCGCAAATTAAAAAATCAAACGGTTTTGAAATTTTGTTTGATACAAGCAACAGCTTAAAAGCGCTCGATAACGAAGAAAAGATTATTATGCCTGCTGAAAGCATTGTCGCCATCAAAATAGCGAGGTAAAAAATGGAAAAAAATCTTTATGAACTTTGTTCAAAACTCGGGATAGCAACCTCTTTTTCGGCACAAGGAATACAAGGGCACCAGGTTGAAGAAGACTTGCTTGCCTTTTTTTGTGAAGAGCTCGGATATGACGCATCAACAGAGCAGGCGGCAGCCGCATCTTTGAAAAAGTTTGATGAAAAATGTTTTAAAGAAATTATCAAACCGATATATATCTGTCGTGAAAATCAAATCAGTTTAGATATATATTTAAAGCAAAAAGATGCGGGCGAAAAAATCACCATTCGCGCATTATCGGAGACAAAGAAAAAAGGCGAAGTTTTAGAGTTTGAAAAAAACTTGGCGGAAGAGAAAAAAATCGGCAATACGGTTTATCAGAAATTTGTGCTCGGTATCAACACAAATCTTGAGATAGGCTATTACAATCTTGAAATTGAAATCGGCAAACAGCTTTACCATTCAAAGCTTGCCGTCGCACCCGAAAAATGTTACACATTGCCTCAGGCTCAAAACTCAAAACTTTGGGGATTTACGCTGCAGCTTTATTCTTTAAAAAGCAAACACAACTGGGGTGTGGGCGACTTTACCGATTTGAAAAATTTTGCAAAAATCGCTTCGGGGGTTGGCGCAGATATTATCGGCTTAAACCCGATTAACACCTTGTTTCACGATTTTCCGGAAAATGCGAGTCCGTATTCTTCAATCAGCCGTCTGTTCTTAAACCCGATTTATATCGATGTTGAAGAAGTCGAAGGTTTTAGCGCCGAAACAAAAAAGAAATATGCCAAAGAAATTGAAAATTTAAAGAAGCAAGATTTAATTGATTACACCGGCGTCTATAATTTAAAAATAAAAGTCTTATATGAAATTTTCGAAAAGCAGAAAAAGCCATCGAAAGCCTTTGAGGATTTTAAGAAAAAAGAGGGCCTGAGCTTAAATCTGTTTGCAATTTATCAGGCAATTTATCACAACAAATGCCACAGTGTTTGGGGCGGGTGGCAGGCTTGGCCTCAGGGCTTGAAAAACCAAAACCCGATGGATATTGCGATTTTTGAAGAAACGCACAAAACCGAAATTGAGTTTTTCAAATTTTTGCAATTTGAGGCGAACAGACAGTTTGAAAAAGTCGCGGGTTATATCAACAATTTGGGCTTAAAAATCGGCTTATACCGCGATTTGCCGGTCGGCGTTTGCAAAGACAGCGCCGAACTTTGGTCCGACAGATATGCATATATTAAAAACGCGGGGGCAGGGGCGCCGCCTGATGTCTTTTTCCAAAAGGGGCAAAAATGGTGTTTGGGTGCGTTCAACCCGAGCGAACTTGAAAAAAGAGCGTATGAGCCGTTTTTGAAAATCTTGCGTGCAAATATGAAATACGCGGGCGCTTTAAGAATTGACCACGTCATGAGTTTGCTTCGCATGTATATGATTAAAGACGATGGTAATGATGGCACATATATTTATTATAACTTTGATCAGATGCTTGCACTCGTTGCGTTAGAAAGTTATTTGAACCAATGCTTGATTGTCGGTGAAAGTATCGGAAACGTTCCAGCCGGCTTTTTGGAAAAGCTCGAAGAAAACAACATCTATTCAATGAGCATTTTGTGGGCGGAAAGATGGGATTTCGGCGCGGGCGATTTCAAAGCTCCGCAATATTATCCTCAAAATGCGTTTGTCTCAATAGGCACCCACGATATGACACCTCTGAAAATGTGGTGGTTCGGCTATGAAATCGAGCTTAAATATAACTTGAAACTAATCACGAAAACCGAGCGCGAAAACCTTTATAAACAGCGCGAACAGGAAAGATGGCGCTTGTTGAAAGTTTTGGATGAAAACCACGTTTGGCCGCACGACAATTTGCGCAAAAGCGATTATTTATACGGTGAGGGTTATCCCGAAGGCTTGGACGAGGCCGCTCATAAGTTTTTGGGGCGCAGCCAAAGCGATGTTGTCGTTTTGCAACTTGAAGACATTTTAGGCGTAACCGAGCTTCAAAATCTTCCCGGCACGGACCGCGATAAATATCCGAACTGGCGCCACAAATTGCCGATAAACATCGAAGATCTTGCAACCGATACAACCTTTATCCGCAACATCACCGCCGTTAAAGCGGGAAGGGGATAGATTTAGTCAACAACATAAAAAATAATAAATTTAATAATGTCAATCTTGCTTTAAAAAACAAATTGACAATTATTTCCTTATGAAATAATCTAAGCTTGCATTGGTTGATGACCAATGTGAGGTTTGAAACCCTCTTAATGGTTATCTGGTAATCCAGATGTAAAAAGCTACCTTTTTGCCTAATGGTAGGAAGGTAGCCAATAAGGTGTTTTTATATCAAATAAGCTACACTATTACCATTAATAGGTTTCAACTTCCTACCACCTCTCATCATGGTGGTATTTTTTGTTGTAACTTAATAGGAGAAAAAATATGTCGTTAATTAAATGTCCTGAATGTAATAAAGAAATTAGTGATAGCGCATTTAAATGTCCCCATTGCGGAAAAGTAATAAAAAAAGCTAAACGTGGTATTATGGGTAAAATATTTCTTTGGTTATTCTATGGGTTTAATATCTTAATGCTGTGGTGGATGATTTCAGGAATGTCAGGAGCCGCAAAAGAAGCAGCTACAGCAGTATCGGAAGCAGAAAAAGCAGGAGCAGCTATCGGTACCGGTCTCGGCTTTATGATGATTATATTCATATGGGTATTAGGAGACATAATTACAGGTCTCTTAGCTATTATGACACGACCAAAAAATTAGGAGCTCAATATGATAAGAAAATATTTATTACTTATTTTTACATGTTTTTTGCTTGCATCTTGTAAAATTGAATTGAGTTCAATTGTTAAAGTAAGTGAATTGTTATCAAATGAGACAAAAAGTGTTGATGGACTTATCTCTGTCGAAATTCTTAGTTGTAACAACTATGAGGATTCTAGGCAACCTTCTAGTGAACTCTTAGAAGCACAACAAAAAATTAAAAGTGTAATTCCTTCGGCTGAATATATACAATGCTATAGTAAATCAATGGAATCTTATGCCGAATTTAAGATTAGTATGAATGTAAAACCTAACTTTGAGTTATCTTCTAATGAAATCACAATATTAAATGATGGCAAAGGGTCGTTGGGATTACATATTCCAAATCATATTGCTAATCAAATCAAAAAATCATCTTTTGGTAAAAATGATGTATCAATAATATTTACTATATTTAATGATACTGAAAGCTCTGTAAAGTTCAATGTTGTAGGCGCTTTTGTTGACAATGAGCCATATCCTTTATTCGCAGAAGTTTTATTAGATCCTCAACAAAAAGTAAATATTAAATTATCAGATGTCGTTAAGGAGTATATATTAAAAGGCAATAATTTTATTATACTAAAACCATCTAATAACGGTTAATTTTTAGTAATTATTATAATGCCGTAGACATATTTGTATTATACAGATATGTCTGCTTTTTTACTGTTTCAAAAAGAATTGAAGGTTTTCCCCTTATCGATCTATAAGGTTTTTCTTGTGATAATATCCGTTTAGAAGATTACCTTCAAACTTTCGCGGATTGCTCCAATCGGGGTTTCTTTCGGCTCTTTTCATATTACGCTCTTCCATTTTCCTTAAAAATCTGTCCTGCTCATAATCGCAAAAACGATCAATATATTCTTGAGGAATTTTTTGCTCGTTTTTGTATCCGTAAGCCGGAATTTCGGCGTTAATTAAAACCGAGTGCTTCATATCATCAAAATTGCGGATAATGCCGTTTGCCGTGAAAGGCGGCTGAACGAATGTCGGTTTATCAAAATGCGCATAGATGGGGTCTAAGCCCAAATCTTTGGCAAAATAATCAAAAACCTTCATCAACCTTGCGTTAATGTCATCATAATCACACGGAAAATTTGCCAAATAGGCGTGAGACATCAAATGCGGACCTTCTTTATAAAAGGCGTCTCCGCTTTGCTCATGGGTATAAGCTTCGTCAACGTCTTGAAGGTTCATAACGTTTGCTTTATGTTTTCTGATTCGGTTTGAAATGAGCGCCATCGAAAGAAGGTCTATTTTGCCGACATCGTCATTATAAAAATCTTTGTCATATCGGCGTACCAAATCGTAGCGAGCTTTAAACGCGGGCATTAAAGTCTGCTCGAGCTCACATACAAAATCTTTCTCTGTCATTTCAGTTATAAAAGCCATAATAGTTAATATAGCACAAATAAAACCTTTTGTCAAATTAAAAGAATACACGCCCGAATCGGTTTTTTTATAACAAAAAAGACCTCTTTTTGAGAGGTCTGTTTTTGGATTTAAGCGTTTTTGCCGATTTTTTTAACACCGCCCATATAAGGCTGCAGCTTCGGCGGAATGTTGACCGTGCCGTCGGCGTTTTGGTGGTTTTCAATAAACGGAACCAAAGCACGCGGGGTCGCAATACCCGTGTTGTTTAAGGTGTGAGCATATTTAACCTTGCCGTCGGCATTTGCGCGATAACGCAAGTTTGTGCGGCGTGCTTGCCAATCCGTGATGTTTGAGCAAGAGTGTGTCTCACGATAGCAGTTTTGAGACGGAACCCAAGCTTCCAAATCGTATTGACGATATTTCGGTGCGCCCATGTCGCCCGTGCAAACTTCCAAAACGCGGTAGGGCAACTCAAAATCTTGCAAAACCTCTTCGGAAATTTGAAGAAGCTTTTGGTGCCACTTTTCGCTCTCGGCAACATCGCCGGCACAAATCACAAATTGTTCGGTTTTCATAAACTGGTGAACACGAACAAGTCCGCGTGTGTCTTTGCCGGCGGCGCCTGCCTCGCGTCTGAAACATGGCGAAAATCCGGCATAAAGAACGGGCAAATCGTTTTCCGTTAAAATCTCATCAGCACGGAGCGAGTTCAAAATGAGCTCGGCCGTGCCCGAAAGATAAATATCATCTTGAGGCAAATAATAAACCTCATCGCGCGAAAACGGCAGATATCCTTGCCCGTAAAGCGGTTTTTCTTTCGAAATCGAAGGAACGGTAATCACCGTAAAGCCGTGAGAACGAAGCTTGTCCAAAACAAACATGTGCATGGCAAGCTCTAACTTTGCCAAATCGTTCTTAATGGCATATGTGCGCGAGCCCGAAACTTTGGCAATACGCTCCATCTCTGACCAATCGTTTATTTCCATCAGCTCAATATGGTCTCTTGGGGCAAAATCAAAATGCGGAATTTCGCCGACATAACGGCGCGCAACGTTTGCGCTGTCGTCCGGTCCGACCGGAGATTCGGGCGAGGGCAGGTTCGGCATTTTAAGCATCATCAACTCAAATTTTTCGCTCAAATCCGCAAGCTCTTGCTCTTCAAGCTTAAATTTTTCGCCAAGCTCTTTGCTCTTTGCGATAATGTTCGGGCGTTCATCAGGCGAGGCGGACTTAATCTGGTTGCTGAGCTTGTTCTTTTCTTCGGCCAAAGCTTGAGACGAAGTTTTTAAAGCTGTAATTTTTTTATGAAGACCGATAAGCTCATCTATATCGAGGTCTTCTTTTGTATAACCTTTCTTTTTCAATCCCTCTAAAACGAGGTCTTTATTTTCTAATATAAATTTAATATCCGGCATTTTAATGTCCTATTTTTGATAAAAACATATTGATTTAAACTGAAAAACACATTATCAATTTTAATATTGGTTTACAACAAGAAAATGAAGAAAAGAGACAAAAAATGCAAAATAAAACAGTTTTAACGGGCGTTAAGCCGACCGGAACACCTCATATCGGCAACTTGGTAGGGGCAATTAAGCCCGCAATCGAGCTTGGGCATAAGGTTTTGGAAGCGGGCGGAAACCATTTCATGTTTATCGCAGATTATCACGCCATTAACGCCGAAAAAGATCCGGCTGTTTTAAATGAAAAATTAAAAGAAATCGCCTGCATTTATTTGGCTTTCGGCTTAGACCCGAAAAAATCCGTTTTCTATCGTCAATCAGATATTCCGGAAATTCCCGAAATTACGACGATTTTGTTTTCATATACCCCGAAAGGCTTTATGAATAAGGCCCATGCTTACAAAGCCGCTGTTGATAAAAATCGCACAGCAGGCAAGCCGGACGATGATTTAATCAATATGGGGCTTTATACATATCCCGTTTTAATGGCAGGNNATTTTAGCTTATGACACAGATATTGTGCCTGTCGGAAAAGATCAGGTTCAGCATGTCGAAATCGCTCGAGATATTGCAGGAATGGTGAACGCTCATTACGGCAAACAACTTTTAAAATTGCCTGAATATTCTTTAACAAAGAACGCCGTTCTTGTGCCCGGTATTGACGGAAGCAAAATGAAAATGAGCAAATCGAGCAACAATGTTATCCCGATTTTTGCCGACAAAGACGAAATCAAAAAGGCTGTTTTCTCAATCAAGACCGACTCGCGCCCGATGGAAGAGCCGAAAGACCCCGATGGCGTTTTGGTTTATGAAATTTATAAAGCCGTTGCGCCCGAAGATAAAGTCGCCGAAATGGCAGAAGGCTTGCGAGCTGGCAAACTCGGCTACGGACACATTAAAAACATGCTCCTTGACGCTGTTTTAGATGCAACAGTTGATGCCAAAGAAAAATATGAATACTATATGGCCCACGAAAAAGAAGTAAACGAAATGTTGGAACTCGGCGCTTCAAAAGCCCGCCCGATTGCAACAAAAGTTCTCGAACGCCTCAAAAACGCCGTTTTCGGGAGATAAATAAAGCCGAATGCTTTCACCGATTTGGAAACAAAGAAAAGATGTGTTCTTAAAAAACGGGCGTGCGAAATACGCCTTGCTGATTTTCGGCTTTATCTTCATTTTGTCTCTGCTTTCCGAATTGATTGCAAACGACAAGCCGCTCCTTTTAAAATATAAAGGGCATTATTATTTTCCGGTTGTTCAAACTTTAACCGACAAGTTCTTGGGCGGTGATTTTGAAACGCCCGCAGATTATAAAGATCCTTTAATTAAATCAAATATCAACAAAAACGGTTTTATGATTATGCCGCCAATCCCGTTTTCATACAACACAGTCGATTATGATCTTAACTCGCCGACGCCCTCGGCGCCCGACAAAACCCACTTTCTCGGCACGGACGACGAGGGAAGGGATATTGTTGCGCGCGTTTTATACGGCATTAGGCTTTCTGTTATCTTTGCTTTTATCTTAACGCTTTTTTCTTCTGCGCTCGGCATTTTTATCGGCGCGGTTCAAGGCTATTTTGGCGGAAAAATTGATATTGTTTTTCAAAGATTTATCGAAATTTGGGATAGCTTGCCTCAGCTCTTTATCTTAATTATTGTGGCGAGCCTGTTTATTCCGACCTTTTGGACGATTTTAATCATTTTAATGCTCTTTTCATGGACCTCATTAACGTCAATGGTGCGTGCCGAATTTCTGCGCACCCGAAACTTTGAATATGTTAAGGCCGCCAAAGCCTTAGGTGTGAGCAATTTTCGCATTATCTTAAAACATATCTTACCAAACGCCTTGGTCACATCTTTAACATTTATTCCGTTTATCTTGTCTGAATCAATCGTTGCCTTAACTTCGCTTGACTTTTTAGGCCTCGGACTTTCAAACGAATATCCCTCATTGGGCGATCTGGTCCGCCAGGGAAAAGATAATCTTCAAGCTCCATGGATCGGCATTACGATTTTTGTGGTGCTTGCCGGCTTACTGACAATGCTTATTTTTATCGGCGAGGGCGTGCGAGACTCTTTTGACGCGAGGAAACAAAAATGACCTCATTGTTAGAAGTTAAAAATTTAAGCATTTCTTTTAAAGGTGTTGAGGTCGTCAAATCAATCAGCTTTAACTTGAACAAAAACGAGATTTTGGGCATTGTCGGCGAAAGCGGCTCAGGAAAATCCGTGACCGCGCTTTCTGTGTTAGGGCTTTCTCCAAACGCAGCTTACGGCGAAAAAAGCTCAATCAAATTAAACGGCAAAGAGCTGCTTAACGCCTCAAACAAAACGCTGATGAAAGTCAGAGGCTCGAAAATCGGCTTTATCTTTCAAGAGCCGATGAGCTCCTTGAACCCGCTTCACCGAATCGGCGCACAAATTGCCGAAACAATATTGCTTCACCAAAAAGTGAGCAAAGAAGAGGCTAAAAGGCAAACAATTGAGCTCTTAAAAAAAGTCGGTCTGAAAAATTATGAAACACGTTTTAAAGCTTATCCTTACGAACTCTCCGGCGGTGAAAGACAACGCGTGATGATTGCTATGGCTATAGCAAACAAGCCGGACATTCTAATTGCCGATGAGCCGACAACGGCGCTTGACGTGACGATTCAAAAGCAAATTATCGATTTGATTTTACAGCTCAAACAAGAGCTTGGTATGTCTGTCATTTTCATTTCGCATGATTTAAAGCTTGTTTCAAAAATTGCGGACAAGATTGTTGTAATGCACCAGGGAAAAATTGTTGAACAAGGCACAACAAAAGAGATTTTCGAAAACCCGAAAAAGAGTTATACAAAAGAATTAATTTTATCTGTTAATTTATTGAAAAAAGAAATAAAACACAAAGAAAATAAAATACTGAGCGTTCAAAATTTGGCCGTAGAATATACCCTAAAAAAGAACTTTTTGGGGCAAAAAACAGCCATCTTACATGCCTTAAAAAATGTTTCTTTTGATGTTTTTGAAAACGAAACACTCGGTATTGTCGGCGAAAGCGGTTCGGGCAAAACGACGCTCGGGCTATGTATTGCAAATTTGATTAAATATCAAGGACTTATTAAATTTAACCAATCTTTTAATGACAAAGAATTTCGCAAAAACGTTCAGATTATTTTTCAAGATCCGTATAACAGCCTAAACCCGCGAATGAATATTTTAGAGATTGTGGGCGAGGGGTTAAAAGTTCATCAAAAAAACTTAAAAAACAATGAGCTGGAAGAAAAAGTTTTAAACATACTTCAAAAAGTCGGCTTAAAAAAAGAAAGCCTTTATAAATATCCGCATGAGTTTTCGGGCGGTGAAAGACAAAGGATCGCGATTGCGCGAGCCATGATTTTAGAACCGAAAATTGTTGTTTTGGATGAGCCGACGTCGGCGCTCGATGTCACAATTCAGAAGCAAATTATTGAACTTTTGAAAGATTTTCAGCAAAAAACGAATGTGACATACATCTTTATTTCGCACGATATGCGCGCGATTAAAGCGATGTCGGACAGAATAGTTGTGATGAAAGAAGGAAGCATTGTCGAGATTGGCACAGCAGCCGAAATTTTACAAAATCCGCACGAGGAATATACCAAAGCCTTAATTAACGCTTCGATTTTTTAGCATTGCCTTCACGTTTTGAAAGATAATCCTCAACAATCCACCGGATGTATTTCTTTGCAACTTCGTGAAGCGTTAAGAGCGTTAGGATAATGATTGAGAACCAAAGTAAAAATACAAAAAACAGAGCCATAACAAACATCCTTTAAAATAAAAACATATATTTTCTTATAAAATAAATTATTTGAAAAAGGGTTAAAGATTTTTTTACGATATAGGGATAATATAAAATATATTGAAATTCAATAAATTACATTTTTATAACTATACATAATAAACATTATGCGACAAATGTGTTAGCTAAAACAAGAGAACATCCCTCTACCATCATTAAGATGACTTCGAAGGATGTTCTGTTAAATATCAGCCGATTTACAATTCGTTTCCGTTGTTTTTTACAAGTTTAAGTCTCTGTTGAGCATTACGAACTTGTTGTTTTGTTTTTTGGACAGCCATCTGATCATTATTTTGTTCTGCTTGACGCTTGCTCAATTTATCAAGTCGATCTGAAACTTTTTTAAGTTCCTCACGCTGATTATGGGTCTCTTTTCCATGGCCACTCTCAACAACAGGTACTTTTTCATCAGATACGCCCACTCTTTCTTTTGCAACTTCTTTGAGTGCTTGTATATAACTCTCGTTTTCAAGCCGTGCTTCAGAAACTCGTTTTTCAAAAACATTAGCCGCTTCCATGAAATTATATATATCTGACAATGAACCAGATTTACGGCGCTCTAATGGCTCTGAAGCATATTGCAAAATATTAACAATCATGCCTTTTGTATCATCCTTATATAAAAACTCTTCGTTATATGCTTTAATTTTCAAAGAAACTTCAGTAAGCGTTTTTTGTGAAGAGCCTGCCTTTTGGGCTGCTTGTTCTTTTGTTTTCGGCTCAAGGAGCATTGTATCATATTCCTTCAAATCTTCTTTTAAAGAAGACGATCCTTGAATTGTTCTCAAAGCTGTATTAAAAGCATCAATATCTTGTCTCATTTTACGACGACGCTCTTCTTCATTTGCGCGTCCAAACAGTGGCAATCCCCCGAAATCAGGAACGGATAACTGAACTGACTTCCCTTCTAATGATGAAGATATAAGTTTTTCAACTTCGGATTGAGCTAAATGAGCTTCCTTCTTTTCAGGTGGATTTTTCTTCGTTGAGCCCAAAATTTGAGCATAAACTTCTTGTAAAGAAGATATGATTTCATAAGAACTTTTATCACGTGATGCTTTTTGCGCACATGAACGCTCGACAGCCTCTGCTTTTTCGGTATTTTCAATACGAAGTTTGTAGCTTTCTTTTGTCTTTTGGTAAGACGTTTCAATATTCTCAACAATTTCGGCAGCTTTTTGATCGGAAGAATGTGTTTTATCTCCCTCGCCTCTTAAGACCATTTGCATCGCCGAAACAGCTCTTTGTGCTTCTTGCGTAGGAAGTTTAAGAAGATTTACCTTCTTGGCAAATTCAGAAATTTTAATCTTATCTTCGCGCTCTTTAAAAGTCAGTTTTTTGAAAGCCGGCGATTGTACGGTTGAACGCAAATCAGGAATACCTACGGGTTGTTCACGATTGATAATAAATTGCTCATCGTGCAAATTATTGAATATCCATTGTTTATCTTGTTTGATAGCGTCATTTTGTGCTTTTGCCAAAATCTCAGGCTTAATTTTGCGAGCAAAGACACCTTGTTTATCATATTTTAAAACAAAAGCCAGAGCATAAGGAGATAGTTTGTCTGCATGACCATCCAAAATATCTTGTTGTGCTGTTCTTAAATACATCGCAGAAACAAAGGGATCTCTACCTCTTTCATCTAATTTTTCATATGTCGATTTACGTGTTGAAGTTAATAATTCTTCGAAACGTTCATTTAAACCTTTCTCGTATCCGTAACGTGCCGAGTCATATTTTGGCATCTGCTCTAAAATGCGAAATGTTGTCTTCTCGACTTTTTGAAATTGAGGCGTATTCAATGGTTCAGAACAGTAAAGATCTAAATAACCGCTAGGGTTTTCAACAATTTTTTCAATCAAATGACGCGTAATGTTAGACTCATCAATTTTATCTAACAGCTTTTGCCCTTTACGATAATCATTGTAATAACTGTCAATGGCAAGATTTCTTTGTTCTTCTGTTAAATGTTTGCAATTTAAGAGATCGCCTCTTTCAAGCAAGTTTTTTATAAAAACATACCCGTTCACATCATCATTGGACCTACTGTAAGAGGAAGAAGTTCTATAACGATCATATTGCCCCCAAAGTATTCTTAACGCATTTGCATCTTCTCTTGAAAGTTCCGTGATATTTGTTTCTTTACCGATATCGTATCTTAAATCTGTATACTGAGCCAATACAAAATTCTTCTCCGGAGATCTCCTACCAATGACATCTATCAAATCACCGTAA
This sequence comes from Alphaproteobacteria bacterium UBA1254, assembly GCA_002308495.1. Classification (GTDB taxonomy): domain Bacteria; phylum Pseudomonadota; class Alphaproteobacteria; order RF32; family CAG-239; genus UBA1254. The sequence goes on along the minus strand of DBVW01000002.1, from coordinate 49,639 downwards.
AACCCACTTGTTGAATTGCCCAGCATATTAATTATTTTTGCAACAAAAGCGGGATCTTTTTGATCGAGGTCTGCAAGCTCTTCCATTCGGCACATTTGACAATATTCTGCTGTGTGATGTCTTAAAAAGGGAGAAACTTCATCCCTATGTGAATCCATATTATGATAAACAGTATTAATTAAAATCCTTGAAAGTGTATTTTGCTCATCGTTTTTCATGGTTTTTGAGGGTAAGACATCCTTAAAAGGAACATCATCTGCAATAGTGATTTTTCTTTCTGCCTCCCAAGATATACCACCTGAAATCAGACATTCTTTAAACTCATCTAAGTTTTCTCTTGTAACAATTTCGGAAACAAAATCAGCCATGACACACCTCCGGCAAAGATAAGTAAAAACATACCTTTAGTCTATTACATTTGAGATTCTTTGTCAATATTGAAAATATGTCAAAAATATTAAATTTTCATGGATTCGGCAGCGACATTTTTAATTTTCGGCAACGCAAAATTTTCGATAACAAAAGACAAAGCTTTTTGAACCATATTGTCTGTATCTTTAATTGTTTTAATCAAAACATCATCAGCCTCGCCTTTTTGAGCCCGATCGGCCACAATACGATAAACATCGGCAAGTTCCGAAAGTTGATCAATAATTTGAGCAATATAAGCCGGCAGTTTCAAATCCTGCATACCGCCCCAAAAACCCTCTAAAAACCCGAGTTCAATTTCATCATAACGATTAACGGCGATATCATAAGCCTTTTTGCCCTCTGCCTTAGGAAGTTTAAGCTTATTAAAGCCGACTTCTTGAAACATTTCATCCCAAAGCCCCATAAAAAACTTAAAGAAAAGTTCGGCTTCTTTTTTTGTCTCGAGGCGAGGTTCCTCACCTTCCCTGAAAAAAGATGAAATAACATCTGTCGGTCGCAGATTATAATTTGGCGAACAAATGGCGCCCGCAAACTTCATTTTAACGACATTTAAGGGTGTCGGACAACTATAGTGCCCGAGAAATTTTTTGAAATTATCATCTCCAATATATTCATTTTGGCTTTGCATTTAAAATCTTCTTCGTATATGATGTGTTTAATTTATGGATTCAATGTAATGGAGTTTTTGATAAATGTCCAATATAAAAATGGTGTTTGCCATACTTATTTTAGGATTATTGACCGCCTGCTCCGTTTTTGAGCCTTTTGTCGATCGAAGACGCAATGCAGGACAAACAGATGTTTCAAAACTTTATGTCGGACGTTCAAAACCTAAGGCACCGGCGATATGTGCCAACGGTCTTTGGACATCACAAGAAAAAATTCAAGAGTTGGCTGATGCGGAATGTGAAAAACACAATCCCGGGACACATGCCGTTCAAACAAATGTGACTCATTTTACTTGCAAACTGTTGCTGCCGACGCACACATACTTTAAATGCGAAAAATAGGAAAACAAATGTTATCTTTAGAAAAACAATTAAATGAAAAAATCAAAAATATATTTCAAACCTTAAGCTTTGACGGGCAATATGCTTTTGTTAAGCCGTCTGACAGGCCCGATTTGAGCGATTTTCAGTGCAACGGTGCTTTGGCGCTTGCTAAAACATTGAAGAAAAATCCGCGCGACATCGGCACTCAAATTGCAGATTGCCTTAAGAACGATCCTGATATCGAGGCTGTTTCGGTTGATGGTCCGGGCTTTATTAATATAAAGCTCAAAAACAGCTTTATTGCTTCAAATATGGACAATATGGCATCTGACCCCCGCCTCGGGTGTTCAAAAACACAAAACCCTAAAACAATTGTGATGGATTTTGGCGGTCCGAATGTTGCAAAAGCTTTGCATGTCGGCCATTTGCGTTCGGCTGTTATCGGTGAAAGCATCAGAAGAATTATCGATTTTATGGGCGATAAGGTTATTTCCGATGTTCATTTTGGCGATTGGGGAACGCCGATGGGTATGATTTTATCGGAGATTATTCTTCAAGACGGTGATTTAAGCAAGATTAAAACCTATGATATAGAAGCTATTTCCTCATTTTATAAAAAAGCAAACATCCGTTGTAAAGAAGATGAAAAGGCAGCCGAAACGGCACGTTTAGTTACCGCAGAACTTCAAAACGGCAAGAAGGAATATGTTGAGGCTTGGAAACATTTAAGAGCTGTTTCGGTTGAAGCTGTCAAAGAAAACTATGATGACCTGCAAGCGCATTTTGATCTTTGGCTCGGAGAAAGTGATGCGCATGAAACGTGTGGTAAGATTGTTGAGCTTGCTAAACAAAAGGGCATTTCGGAAATTGACGACGGCGCGACAATTATTCGCCTTCCTCAAACAAACAAACCGATGCCGCCTGTTATTTTGGTAAAATCCGACGGTGGTTTCGGTTATCAATTAACTGATATTGCCACAATTAAAATGCGCGTTGATGACCTAAAAGCCGATGAAATCATTTATGTTGTCGACAAGCGCCAATCACTTCATTTTGAACAAGTTTTTCAAGTGGCTCAAATGCTTCAAATCGCCCCGAATGTTGTCCTAAAGCACATCGGTTTCGGAACGGTCAACGGCGCAGACGGAAAGCCGTTTAAAACCCGTGACGGCGGCGTAATGAATTTGTGTGATTTAATAGAAATGAGTAAAGATAAAGTCCGCTCTTCGATGCCGAAACCGAATGAAGTTGAAGGATACGGAAAAGATGAGATAGAAAAACTTGTTGAGCAGGTTGCTATGGCCGCCATCAAGTTTCAAGATTTGAAAAACACAACCTCATCGGGATACGTCTTTGACCTGGAAGATTTTGCAAAGTTTGACGGTAAGACCGGACCTTATATTCAATATGCCATTGCACGTATCAACTCAATTTTAAGAAAAGCGAAAGAGGGCAAATTATTACAAGGGAAAATCCTCATTTCTGAAAACGATGAACGTACACTTGCCTTAAAGATTGCCGGTTTTGAAAATGCCGTTTGGCGTGCGGTAAATGAAAAAGAGCCGAGCATTATTGCAGATTATGCATATTCATTGGCTCAAATATTCAGCTCGTTTTATAACACATGTCCGATTATGACAGGGCAAAATGATGAAATTAAGGCTTCAAGATTAACGCTTGCGGCTCTTACCCGCGATATCTTAACAAAAGCGCTTTATTTGCTCGGTATTGAAGCGCCCGAAAAAATGTTAAAAGCAAATTAGAAAGGATAAAAAAATGCATCAGTTAGAACAGATTTTAACCCATTACGGTGTTGAAGGAAAAGTTGAAGGCGAAGGTGTCGGACCGCTGATTAGGCAGATCCGCTTTAAACCGAAACCGGGCACAAAAATCAAAAACATCACCTCCTCTGTTGAAGATATCGCCCGTGAACTTGGCGTTAAGACACTTCGCATCAGTAACGTTTGCGAAGGCGGTTGCATTGGTTTTGAAATTGCAAACGACGTTTTTAAAACCGTTCCTTTAGAAGAGGTTTTAGAATCTGATGAGGCTAAAAATGCCAAAGGCGCCTTACCTATCAGCTTGGGCGTTAAAATTGACGGCACACCTGTTTTTGCAGACCTCGCAAAAATGCCTCACCTGCTTGTTGCCGGCGCAACCGGTTCGGGTAAATCTGTCGGCCTAAACGCTTTTGTGATTTCGCTCATTAAACGCAAAAAGCCGAATGAATTAAAATTTGTGATGATTGATCCGAAGCGTATTGAGTTTTCGGTTTATAACGATCAAAAATATATGTATATGCCTGTTATCACGGATAACGCCGATGCCTCAGAAGCTCTGCAGCTTTTAGTCGTTGAGATGAACAAACGTTATGAACTTTTTGAAAAAAGCATGACCAAAAATATTGAAGAATATAACGAAAAAGAAGGCAATATGCAATATATCGTTGCGGTTGTTGACGAGTTTTCGGATTTGGTGTTGTCGGATAAAACCGTTGAAAAGAAAATTCAGATTTTAGCTCAAAAAGCAAGGGCGGCAGGTATTCACCTTATTTTATCGACACAACGTCCGTCCGTTGATGTGGTCACAGGTTCAATCAAAGCAAACTTCCCTTCCCGTATGGCCTTTAAAACGGCATCTGGAATTGATTCAAAGACCATATTAGACACCACAGGCGCGGAAGATTTGGTCGGTCGCGGAGATGCCCTCTTTTTAGCCGGAAACGGTGAATTGTCTCGCATACACGGTGCTTATATTTCAACCGAAGGTATTGATGAAATCTTAAAGCCCTACCGCTGCAAAATCGCACCGGTATTAAAGAAAAAACACGAATCTGATCAAATTGTTGTTGAAAAAGAAAAAGGTAAAAAGGTTGAAAAGAAAAAAGAGTTTTTCCTTATTCGCTGGATTAAAGGCGTTTGGGGTTGGCTCTCAAAAACAGAAAAGAAAAAGTTTTTGAAAATGATTTGGCTTTTGCTCATCGGCGCATTTGTCGGCTCAAAAACAAAAGATAAAAGCGGCCAGATTTTTGACTCGATTGCCGATACTTTAACAAAGCCCAAACGCCGAACATATACAACGACACGCAAAAAAACGACAAGAAGAAGATATTAATTTAAAAGCCTCTCACCCGAGAGGCTTTTCAGTTAAAAAGATAAGAAGTTTATTCGCGGCCGTCATTTTTAAGATCAAGAACAATACTTTCACCACTTTCCATTTTGCGATATTCTTCTACACTTTTAATATATTCTTTTTCCTGTTCTTTATATTCCTCCATAATGAGGCGTCTTGCACGCTCAACAGCTAATTTTGACTCTCCTTCTATATCATCAAAACCAAAAAACTTATCTTCCATATAATTACTTAAATCTGATTTTCCACTTACTTCATCGCCTTCACGATAATAAACATCTTTTGACCTTGATAAGACAGGCTCTGATACAACATCTGCCTTTTTTTTGAATTTTTTTAATCCTTGATAAATTTTATACTCTAAAAAAGATAGTTTATATATATTCAATGTCATTTCACCGCTGGCTCTGGTTACACGTTCATGGTCACAGCTGACAATCTTTTCCGAATATGAGACATCAACCACAACACATCCTCCTCTGGAAGTCGGAAGTATTGCCTCTGCGCCTCCAACAAGAAATGAAAAATGCGATTTAGGATCCGAAACATGAAAATCATCATACCCCGTTTTTTTGTTTAAAAAAACTTTTTCACTCATTGTTATCCCTTTCTTTAAAAGTTTCCGACCATTTTCCTCGGCTTTTTATTTAACAATTATGATTAATACCAATACCTGTTTAATTTTAAATGAGAAAATTTAACAAATTATAAAAAAACTAAAGATTCTAAAAAATACATATCTACCTATTAAAAAATCAGAAAATATATATTTCCTTTCTTGCCTATCATAAAAAAATCGGTTATATATAAAACACGTCAATTGTTTTAAGGAGATGCCCATGTTTCAAAAGCCGGAAATCTGTGTTTTACCGGTTGCTGGTTTGTCTACCCGCAATCTGCCTGCCACAAAAGTTTTACATAAAGGTTTTTTAACCCTCAACAATCTGCCGATTATTCAATATGCCGTTGATTGTTGTCGCGAAATAGGTGTTAAAGAAATTGTATTTATCTACAGTGATCAATCCTGCAAACACTTATTTGAACAATATTATGCGCCCTACCCGTTTTTGGAAAATCACTTAAAAGAAAAAAATAAATTAGATTTGCTTAAAGTATTAGAAAGCATTATTCCGCCGAATATGAAATTTTCTTTTGCTTTGCAGGATAAGCCGCTCGGCAACGGACATGCTATTTTAATGGCAAAAGAACATGTCGGAAAACGCAATTTTATTGTGATGTGGCCTGATGATGTTTATATCAACTTAAACGGGCCTTGTATTTTAAAACAACTTTG
>DBVW01000002.1:42277-43650 GCA_002308495.1 Alphaproteobacteria bacterium UBA1254 | reverse complement strand
ATGGGCCCTTACATTTTACCAAATGTCGTGATGGATTTATTGCCCGAAGTTAGGAAAGGCACAAACGGTGAAATCAATTTGACCGATGCTATTAATCTTGCCGTTCAACGCGGTGAAAAACTAACAGGTGTTTTAGCAAAAACAATGCGTTTTGATTGTGGGACAAATGATGATTTAGCAAAGGCCAATATCAAATTGTCTCTTCTTCAAAACAAAGAACTTCGTCAGTATGCAAGAGAAATTTTGAAAGACATTAACGATTAGAAAAAATACTTGCTTTTTGATAAAAAAGGCAATAGAAAAGAAATACTTTAAACGCATTATGAAAATTATTGAGTTCTTTGACATACTTTAAGAATGTAAATCAAGGGTGATACTGATATCAGAAACATATGTTCTCAAAGACAGCAGAATGTGAGGCAGAAAGTCCAGCGTACGATGGATAAAGCACCAAGATCGTTCGGTTTTTCAGATCATTGTTGGGACACTAAGGTCCTCAAACAGCAAGAGACAAACAAAGAAGCCCTTAAAAGAAACATTCCAAAAGGGGAACACACAAGATGTGCTTCCCCTTTTTCTTATTCTGCAACTCTCGTAACGGAATGAACAACTTTTGATGATTTTAATGATGAAAGAATATGATTTAAATGTTCCACATCTTTAACTTCAATATCAATCAAAAGCTCAAAATAACTGACAAGTCTGTTCGCAATATTAAGGTTTGAAATATTTGCCCCCTCTTTGGCAATAAGGTTCGATAAATCGCCCAAGGCACCGGGTTCATTGGCAAGCATAACTTTAATACGTGCCGTATGTATCTCGGTTGTCGCATCATCACCCCAATCAATATCAAGCCACCTCTCAGGCTGATTGGCAAATTTTTCGAGCGATTTACAATCCGTTCTGTGGACGGTAACGCCTTTTCCGGTTGTAACGATACCAACGATTCGATCACCCGGAAGCGGATGACAGCACTTTCCGAAACTGACGGCCATATCAGGAATCAGCCCCTTGATTTTCAGAGGCTCGGTCTTTTTCTTCTTTTTAAATAACGGAGTCTTTAAGGTTTTAACCACTTTTTCAATTTTAGATTGTTTATATGCCGGATAGACCGCTCTTAAAACATCCCAACCGGTAATGAGACCTTCGCCTACTTTGGAAAAGATATCTTCAATGGTCTCGGCATTAAAATTTTGCAACACATTAACCAAAACACGATCCGAAAATTCAAGTCCTTCACCCTTAAACAACCGTTCCAAAATTTCTTTACCCAAAGTAACAAACTGTTCGCGTTTTGTTGCACGCACATACCTTCTGATGGCAGCTTTGGCTTTGCCTGTCACGACAAAGCGCTCCCATTCCGTTGAGGGATG
>DBVW01000002.1:34568-42135 GCA_002308495.1 Alphaproteobacteria bacterium UBA1254 | reverse complement strand
CAGAAAACCTGATCGTTATACATCTCAAGTTTTGTATTCTCTAAAAATTCTTCGGGATTGTCAGCCTGCTCTAAAATTTCCAACAGCTCTCTGATCCATCTGAAGTTCATACCTTCTGCTTTTTGCCCTTGTTTATATGCCCAGTGCGCAGCCACACCCTTTTCGGCAATTTCATGCATCTGATATGTTCTGATTTGAACCTCAATGCGCGTATTTTCAGGTCCGATAACTCCGGTATGAATAGATTGATATCCGTTCGGTTTCGGGGTCGAAATATAATCTTTAAATCGGCGCGGAACCATATGATATTTACTGTGAATAACACCTAAGGCTTGGTAACATGCCGCAATATCATCCACGCAAATACGAAACGCCATAATATCCGAAAGCTGTTCAAATGAAGCATTTTTCTGCTGCATTTTTTTCCAAATCGAATAAGGCGCTTTTTCTCGTCCGGTAACGGTCGCTTCAATACCGTTTTCTTCCATATCTTTTTCTAAAGTTTCAATAATCTTCGGAATAATATCGCTCCCCTGCTCTCTTAAAAAGCTTAAGCGAGCTAAAATAGAATCATGCGCTTCTTTATATAATTCCGCAAAAGCAATTTCTTCAAGCTCATCTTTGACTTCCTGCATGCCGATACGCTCTGCAAGCGGCGCATAAATATCAAGGGTTTCTTTTGCAATCCGCGCACGTTTGTCTTCCGGACAATAATGAAGCGTGCGCATGTTGTGTAAACGGTCTGCCAATTTAATAAGCAAAACACGGATATCATCCGACATTGCAAGTAACAATTTTCTGAAATTTTCGGCTTGCTTGCTGTTGCCTGATTTTTGTTCGATTGTCGCTAATTTTGTTAAGCCATCGACCAATGAAGCAACTTGATCACCAAAAAGATTTCTTATTTCATCAATTGTCGTATCCGTATCTTCAACGGTATCGTGCAACAAACCGGCAATAATGGAGGCACTGTCTAATCTGAATTTAGTCAAAATACCGGCAACTTCAATCGGATGAGAATAATAAGGATCACCGGACGTTCTGAATTGGCCGCTGTGTTTTTTCATTGCAAAGACATAAGCCCGATTTAAAGCATCTTCATCGGCTTCCGGATCATAAGACTTAACCAAATCAACCAATTCATACTGTCGCAGCATTGTCTTTCCAAACAAAAAATGGCAGAATTAAAATTTCTGCCATTCATTATAAACTCAAAAGATTTAGAGAATCTTAAAATTCTTCGTTTTCATCGGCAAAATCATCAGCAGAATCATCAAAACCCTCATCTGCCAAATCAGTGTCTTCCAAATCATCTAAAGAATCTTCATCACCGTCTCTGATTTGCATACTGTCGTCCAAGCCTTCATCTAAAAGCATTGATGTATCAAATTGAGCATCCAAATCAGCCAATTCTTTTTCGGCAGCGACAATTTCAATTTCTTCTTCTTCAGGTTCTTCAACTTCAACATATTTTTGCAAGTTCAAAACCAAAGATTTTTGCAAATCTTCAATACTGACTTTATCTTCCGCGATTTCACGCAAAGCGACAACCGAATTTTTATCGTTATCGCGCTCAACACGAAGAGGAGCTCCCTGCTCAATATCTTTTGCCCTCTGAGCGGCAACCATTAAGAGTTCATAACGATTCGGAACTTTTTCAATACAATCTTCTACAGTTACGCGTGCCATATTTATCACCTTTTAAACAGATTAAATTTCACTTTTTGTAACCTTATAACGAGTCTTAATTAAAAATGCAAGATTTTTTTTATATTTTTTTGTAAATTAATAACTTAGCGGCGATGTTAACATTAAAGAACCGAAAGGCAACAACTTCTCTTTAATAATCGATTCGTTTTTTATTGCCTGACGAACATCATTTTCATTGGTTCTATACATCTCAACAAAACCTTCCATCGTTGCACGTTGCCGTCCTCTCCATTTAGACGACAAACTGGCCAAATGTCCGTTATAGAGCCCTCTTTTATAAGATTGCAAAGTAGCCAGCGTTGCATCTGAAATAACGATTGTGCGATAGGCTTTGATCGTCTTGTCGCAAGTAAACGCCCATTCTTTCAAATTAAAGCCTTCTTTGGAAACGATTTTTAAAAATTCTGTTTCAAGACCTGCCCATTTAATTTTAAGGGCAAGCCTCTGGCATGGATTAACGATATCTTTAAGCGTATTCATATCAAGAGCCGTCCCGTTTTTTGCTTCATAATAATCAAGAAGATTTCCTGCAAGAATCAACTGAAATTTATGATCAAGTGTCGAAAAAGCCAAAACACCGTCCAAAGTATTCGTAAAAGCTACAACATCACTTGTCGAAAGTGGTGAAGATTTTGTGGGATGAATTGTGCGTAAGTTATCTTTTAAAGCTTGTTCACTACTTTGATTCGGACCGCCGTAACCGCCGGAAGCTATTTCTTTCGAAATATTGGCATAGAACTCCGGTGTATAGGGAACTTTAGGAAGTTTTGCCTTTCTTAAACGCGGCATTTCAACATTTTTATTGTTGTCGGGCCACATTTCCGGCATCAAAAGAATATAAAGATAAGGTGAAAGAAATTCCAAATTATCAACATCGGCCAGTTGCGGCGCGATTCGCTCCGGAAATTTATTTTTTGTTTCTTTTATCCCCGGCAAATTTAAAATCTTTTCCGGAATTCCGGGAACCGAATGCAAAAAAGGCCCAATATAAGGATAAAAGTCTTTCGGTAACGAAAGTATCATTTCCGTTAAATCTTCTTCGCCGGCCGCTCTGATCCTTTTTTCGCTTGTTCCGTATGACGTAATCACATATCTCCAAACGCTGTCAAAAGCCGGCCCCATATCCCAAGACAAGACATAACGCGGCTCATATATGGCCGAAGCTTTTTCCATTTCACGACGCAACGCTTTAAGATCCGGTATGGGCGCGTCCAGATCGACCTCAAAATATTTTCGATAATCAATATCTTGAGAGAAAGCAGAAAAGCTGAAACAAACAAAAAACAACAACAATAACAATTTTTTCATATTCAAATCCTATTTTTTACATCAAAATAACACATAAAAGAATGAAAAAAAAGTGATATTTTGAAAAATTAACTCTAGACTTATGAAAAATCTTCAATTAAAGTGAACGAAGATAGATATTCATTTAAATGGAGGGAAAAATGGCTTGGACCAATGAAATGATTGATCAATTAAAACAGATGTGGAAAAAAGGATTTACCACAAATGAAATTGCAAAAGAACTCGGCGTTTCTAAAAACTCTATTATCGGTAAAGTACACCGTCTTAATCTGACGGCTCGTCCTTCTCCCATTAAGAAAAAAGAGAAAACACCGGCTCCGGAAACAAACACCAAAGTAGCTTCAAAACCTTCGAATCCACAGGATTCTAAGTCTCAAAAGATTACGATTAATCCGATTGAAGTAACTGCCCATAAAAATACTTGCTTAAAATTAGGCGAATTAGACGGTCATACGTGTCGTTGGCCGATTGGCGATCCCAAAGATGATAATTTCTGCTTCTGCGGCAAAAAAGTCCGTGCAGGACAAACCTATTGTGATGAACACGCCGCAATAGCTTACGTTAAACCAGGAAAAAAAGAAAAATAATGACACAAAAACAAATTGCAGCCGGCATCATCTCACATGCCGGCAAAATTTTAATAGGTCAACGCAAAAAAGGCAAAGACCTTGAGCTTTTGTGGGAGCTTCCGGGCGGAAAACTTGAAGAAGGTGAAACTTTAGAAGAATGCCTCAAACGCGAGCTTATGGAAGAAATGGATTTAAAGGTTGATATCGATTCGTTTTTTACACAATCAGTCTATAACTATTCCTTCGGCAGTTTTATAATCAATGCCTTCTTGGCTCATACATCAAGCTTTGATATACCTAAAATTTGCGAACACGAAAAGGTTTTATGGGTATATCCGAATGAGCTTTTAAAATATGATTTTGCTCCTGCAGATGTTCCGATCATCAAAGCTTATCTAAAATCTGTTAAGGCTTAGAAAACAGCGGCTGTTTCCCTTTGTGTCCGCCATATCCCGTTCCGATTTTTCTGCCGATACTTTGGATTTTGATTCCTATACAAGTTCTGCATTGCAAAGGTTGTTCGTTAACGCAGATTTTTCCGGGATAAAGCTCATAAAACTTACGATATTCACCTTCTGTGACATTCGGCATAACAACATTTGCCCCTGCTTGAAGCGCCATAATTCGCCCTTTGGGATGCAAACTTTCCATGGCAGTCGTCGCGGGAATATTAATATCTTTCATCAAAATTCGCATAACGGCCATTGTGCGAAGAGCTAAGCTCAAAGTTCCTCCTTTTTCATTTTTAAGCGGTGTATCCTGATGAGGAATAAAAGGACCGATACCTGCCATATCAATGCCGATTTTTTGAAGATAAAGCAAATCACCTGCAATGCTTTCAAGACTTTGTTCCGGTAACCCGACCATAATTCCCGATCCGAGTTCATAACCGAGTTCTTTAATCATCAACAAACATTCGTGCCTCTTATCCCAACTCATATTCGGATTAAGCTTGTGGTATAAATCTTTGTCGGTTGTTTCAATGCGCATCAAATAGCGGTCCGCCCCGGCCTCGCGAAAAGTTTTATATTCTTGATAAGAACGCTCACCGATACTTAATGTCAAAGCAACATCAAATTTTTTAACCTCTTCAATAATATGACACATTCGAGACGCATCATAATACATATCTTCACCTGATTGCAAAACGATTGTTTTAAAACCCATTTCAGATGCTTTATGTGCCATATTGATGATTTCATTTTTGCTCATTCGATAACGACAAACTTTAGAATTCCCTGCTCTGATTCCGCAATACAGACAATTATTTCGACAGATATTTGAAAATTCGATTAATCCTCTTAAATGGACTTCATCCCCGACATATTGATGACGTACTTCATCCGCTCGTTTTAGCAATGCGGGTTCATCATCCGTTTGTAATAGATTGATAATTTCTTCTTTTTTCAGCATGGCAAAAGTTTAAGAATAGCGTTATTATTTTACATTTGCGCGTTGATTGCGTAATTGTTGTTGTGTAAGATTTTGCTCTGAAACAACCAAATTATACGGCATATTCATGAAAGCTTTACCAAAAGTCGGCATATCTGATGGATGGCAAGGCAAAGAGCCTTTGATTTCTCCGATATTCTTAATTTGAAACGGCACAAAATCCGCGTTTGTTAAATTTTGTGATTTTATTGCATTAATAACAATATTATCTATTTCAGCCTCATGTGATGCAAAATCAGAAATCATAAACTGACGTTTTCCGTTCGTCTCTTCAATAAAACCTTTGTCTAGAAAACTTTTATAAATATTATTAAAAATTTGATCCATCTTTTCAAAATTTTGACAATAAGAATTATTAAACCCGATCGTAATGCCTAAAAAAGCACCCCCACGCCCTTTGGAATCACAAAAAGATGTTTGCTTGTCAGGATAAATGGCATGCGTATAATATACCTTATTATTATATCTCTTATGTACAAAAGTTTTCGTTCCGTGTTGATCGCAATAAAACTGTTCAATAAAGCGCCTTTCTTCATCCGTTACGCTGACACTGCTAAATCCGTATGTTGTCCCAAACACGATGTATTCTAATTCCATTTTAATCTCCGTTCAGTAACGAGCTATTGCTTACATAGATAGTAGAATAATTCTGTAATAAAGTCAATAAATTCAAAAGAATAATTTTTTAAGCAGTTTTTAACCTTCTTCTTTTATAAAGACGACAATTAAGGAGAAAAGCCATGGAATTAACATTGTCTATGTTTTTAATTGTATGCCCGTTTGCTTTTTTAGCAGGATTTGTTGATTCAATCGGTGGCGGCGGCGGACTGATTTCTATTCCCGCATATTTAATTGCCGGTTTACCTGCGCATGAAACCATATACACAAACAGACTTTCAGCATGCTTGGGAACGATTACGGCAACGATTCGTTATTGTAAAAACAACTACATCGACTATCATCTTGCGCTTGTTGGCGTGATTACGGCCGCTATCGGCGGACTTATGGGCGCAAATTTTGCTATAATAGTTGATGAATTTATCTTTAAGGCCTTACTTATTATTTTACTGCCATTGCTTGCTATGTATGTTTTACTTAAAAAAGATTTAGAGCCAAAAAATGTTGCACCGATATCTCGAATAAAACAATATATCATTGTCAGCATTTCGACATTGTTTATCGGTATGTATGCCGGCTTTTATGGCCCCTGTTCGGGAACTTTTCTTTTGCTTGTTTACACGGCATTTGCAAAAATGAACATATTAAAAGCCGAAGGGACTGCAAAACTTGTCAATATGACAGCAGATATATGCTCCCTTGCCGTCTTTTTGTTTAATGGCCTTGTGTTAATTCCTTTGGGATTGGCCGCAGCCGTGTTCAGCATCGCCGGAAATTATGTCGGCGCCGGAATTGCTATGAAAAACGGAAACAAAATCATCCGTATTGTGATTTTATCTGTTTTAGGCATTTTGTTTATTAAAATTTTATTTGATGCCGGCGGATATTTTCTCAGATCGTTTTAAAAAAATTGCCCTCTTTAAGAGGGCTTTTTTTTATTTTTTATTCAAGGCTTGCCATTCAAACCATTTAGCTATTTTCAAAAACCTGAAATAAGCATAAGATGTTGCCATCCAAAAGCCGCATGTGCCATACATACAATAGCGACGGCAGAAATAATAAAATAAAAACTGCCGCGGCATTTCGGTATATAAGCGAAGTTTTGAATATTTCTTATTCTTTTTTAAGGCAACTTGCACAAGTTCGTCCGTATACATATTAAGCTTAAACCAAAGCTGTGTAAGCGAAACATAAGAATAATGCCAAATCTTTGATTTAAGCTGTGCAACTTGACACACTTCGCCTAAAACAACACGATCATGCGTGAGGTCATCCGGCATATTTGCCTTTTTGCGATTATATAAGCGAACTTGGTTATATGTTTTAGCAAGCAGTCTTGGCTTTTTATCCCCCGGCAAAACATCGCATATTTTCACCTTATACGCATCAAATGTCGGATTTTTCTTAATTTCTTTAATTTCTTCGATCAAATCAGCCGATAAAACCTCATCGGCATCAAGTGATAACACCCAATCGTTTTGACATTGATTTTGAGCAAAATTTTTCTGTGATGAAATATTTTTCCATTCGTGAAAAAGGAATTTTGCTTTGTTTTTTAAAGCAATTTCTTTCGTTTGATCAGTACTTCCGCTGTCAACAACAACAATTTCATCGGCAACTTCAGAAGCTGCCTTTAATGTTCTGTCAAGACGCTTTTCTTCATTTAATGTGACTATATAGACTGAAAGTTTAATCATTAAAATTGCTCCAAAACTTCTGCCAATTCTTTGGCCTTATCTAAATTAAACATTGCTGTTTGATGAAACCCTGCATCCACATGCACAATTTCACCCGTCACGGCAGCGCCCAAAGGTGATAACAACGCTAAAGCCATATTTCCGACTTCGCTTTGAGTTACATTTTTTCGAAGCGGTGTGTTAAGCTCATTATAGCGCAATATTTTCTTAAAT
>DBVW01000002.1:33902-34487 GCA_002308495.1 Alphaproteobacteria bacterium UBA1254 | reverse complement strand
GCCGCTTTGGCAACACCCATAATATTGTAGTTCGGAACATAGCGTTCAGAGCCCAAATAAGTCAAAGTTAAAACAGCCCCGCCCTCATTTAAAATCGGTGCCGCACAACGACAAGCTTCTAAAAAGGAATAACACGAAATGTGCATGGTGTTTAAAAAGTTATCAAGCGTTGTATCAATCGTGCGCCCTTTAAGCTGATCTTTATCTGAAAAAGCAATTGCATGGACAAGAAAGTCTATTTTGCCCCACTTTTGACCAAGCTCTTGAAAACAGCTTTCGACGGACTTTGAATCCGAAACATCGCATTTAATAAGCAAACTCGGATTTTTGAGTTGTTCTGACAGGGGTTTAACTCTTTTTTCCAAAGCTTCGTTTTGATATGATATGGCAAGCTCGGCACCGGCGTCATCAAGGGCTTTGGCAATTCCCCAAGCAATCGAATGATCATTGGCAAGCCCCATAATTAAACCTTTTTTACCATTCATCAGCATCGTATTTAATCCTTTCACAATTAATCTTTAAGCACTATTTAGCCGATTTTATAAAAAAAGTAAAGTCCAAAGATAAAATACGCAAAATTTTATA
>DBVW01000002.1:29434-33838 GCA_002308495.1 Alphaproteobacteria bacterium UBA1254 | reverse complement strand
AAGTAACAAGGGAGAAATATTTTGAAAAACTTTGTGAGATTTTGCCTGCGTACGTTCTTTTACATCTTTAAAGTAAGGTGTCATATCAAGTTTGACTTAAAAGATCTGCCGCAAAAAGGTGTTTATGTATCAAACCATGTCTCTTATCTTGACCCGATTTTGCTGTTTGCCTTTTTGCCCGGCGATCCGATTTTTGCTTTAAACGGACACTTATATCGCCGTCGTTTTATCCGCTTTTTAATGAAAGCCGCAGATATCATCGAATACAACCCGATTGAACCGGCCGATTTGAAAGACTTAATCAACAAAGTCAATAACAATCGCCTTGTCGTCATCTTTGCGGAGGGGCGAATCACGGAAAGCGGCGGATTGATGAAGATTTATGAAGCCCCTGGCCTGCTCGCGGACAAAACAAAATCGCCTGTCATTCCGATTTGGATAGAAGGTCCGCAATATGGTTATTTTTCAAAAACAAAAGACAAGCTCCCTCACAGACCATTGCCTAAAATGCTGATCACGGTCGGCGAGCCAAAACCGTTTAAATTAAAAGATGAGTTACGCCGCCAACGTGACCACTTAAGCAACGAAATCTATCACATACTGATGGATATGCAGTTTGAAATCACCTACAATCCTGACATTTCTATCTTTGCGCAGCTTGTTAAAACCTCAAAAGTTTACTCCAAAAAAGGCTTTTTCTTTAAGCGCCCGATGGTCATTGAAGACATCAACCGCAAACCGATGAGCTACAAAGATTTGCTCTTAAGAGTTTATTTGTTGGGCAAATTTTTCAAGAAAAAAGCCGGACATTTTCAACATGTCGGTCTTTTGCTTCCGAACACCATTGCGGCCATTGCAACATTTTTAGGCCTATCGGCTTATGAGCGTATTCCTGTGATGCTTAATTTTTCAGTCGGCGCCAAAAATATGCTCTCTATGTGTAAAACCGCACAAGTTAAATTCGTTATCACATCTTTAACATTTATTCGAACGGCAAAAATGGAACCCGTTATTGATGTGTTGAAATCAAACGGTATTGAAATTTTTTATCTTGAGACACTGGCAAAGAAACTCGGGCTGATCAGCAAGCTAGGAGCATTGCTCAGATATAAAACAAAACGTATACCTCATAAACACGGCGGCAACAGAAAAGCGGCAATTTTATTCACATCCGGTTCCGAAGGGGCTCCCAAAGCCGTTGTTTTAAGCCATGCAAATATTATTGCAAACATCACTCAAGTAACCACTCTTGAAACGCTGAACATGAAAGACATCGTGTTTAATGCGTTGCCGATGTTCCATAGTTTTGGCCTGACCATAGGCACACTTCTTCCGCTTTTGGTCGGCGCTCGTCTGTTTTTATATCCTTCTCCCCTACACTATCGTATTATTGCAGAGCTTATTTATGAGTTGGGTGCGACAATTATCTTCGGAACGGATACATTCTTCAGAGGATACGGACGTATTGCCCACCCTTACGACTTCTACAACGTACGCTTTATGTATGCGGGCGCCGAAGCTGTAAAGCTTGATACCCGAAACTTGTTTATGGAACATATGGGCGTTCGCATTATGGAGGGCTACGGTGTCACGGAATGCGCTCCGTTCGTTGCGGCAAATAACCATATTTATAATCGTTTTGGCTCTATCGGCAAAATTGTGCCGGGTATTCAATATAAAATCGAGCCGGTTCCCGGAATTGAAAAAGGCGGCGAACTGGTCGTGAAAGGTCCGAACGTTATGTTGGGTTATATTATGCCTGACAATCCGGGAGTTTTGGTACCGCTTGAAAACGGTTGGTATCACACCGGAGACGTCGTCGAAATTGATGAGCTCGGGTATGTTTATATCAAAGACAGAATCAAGCGTTTTGCTAAAATCGGCGGTGAAATGGTCTCACTAAATGCTGTTCAAGATATGGTCATCAGTGCTTATGAATGGATGGGATCAGACTTTAGTTATGGTATTGTTTCCGTCCCGCATGAAAGCAAAGGTGAACAAATTGTCCTTGTCACCAACAACACACAAGTCAAGCAAGAAGTTTTACATGATTATATCAAAAACAATGGTATGTCTGAACTGTTTTTGCCTCGTACAATCTTATATCATGAAAAAATTCCTGCCTTTTTAACAGGCAAGACCGATAACATTACTTTGAAAAAAGAAGTTATGGAAGAGTTGGGGTTGAACAAATAAAAGACCCGCAATAAAAAAGACGCCTTTCTTTTAAGGCGTCTTTTTTTTAAAAAACGGATTATATTATAACGACCCGGTTTTTAACAACTTATAATATTTATAAACCGAACCGTCCTGAACACTCCAACCGAAATCTTTTTTCATGGCATTCATCTTCATCGCTTTAATAACATCAGGTGTTTGATAGAAGCAATAAAGTGCCTTTTGCAATGCATCGGCATAAGCATTGATATTGTTCTTAAGCTTTTGGGCTTTTGTGTTAGAGCCGTAAACCTTTTGCCCGTCGGCAAAGAAAACATCCGTTCTGAAACCGTTAACACCGCTCTCAATCGTATCAACCAAACCGCCTGTCGATGTGGCAACGGGAAGCGCACCTTTAGCCATAGCCTCCATTTGTGTCAAACCGCAAGGCTCAAAAAGAGACGGCATTAAATAAAAATCAGATGCCAATTGCAACGCATAAGCAAATTCGTCTTTATATCCTCTGAAAACGAAAATCCGTTCGGCAGCCTGCGGACTGATCTTACGAACCTTATCACGAAATTCTTTAAGCATATCATAAAGCTTAACATTTCCGGCACCGCCCATGGCCACAATCGGAAATTCTTTTTTAGCTTCTTTAATCCTTAAAATTGTTTTCAGCAATGCTTCAGAAGCGATATCATAGCCTTTTTGCTCAACAAGACGGCTTGTCGCACACATAAACGGTATATGTCCCGCTTTTGAAACAAGATTGGATAAATCGTGGAATTGATATGTCTCAATAAGCGGAATAGTCAGATTTTTAAATTTTGCATCAGAAGCCAGTTTAGATAAAAGCTTTATACATTCCTTTTTGTTTTGCTCTTTATTTTCGATATTGTTTTCATCATAAATTTTAAAATCAAAACCTTTAAAGTAATCATTCATATGCTTAATCTTCGATTCGTTCGGCGAAATCAGGCTCTTTTCATAACCGTTGACAATGCCGAAAAATGTTCGATGATTTTTTCTGATTTTTAAAATATCTCTGAAATCGAAACCGAAACTTAAATCCTTTGACACCTCTTCCATATAATTCTTTGAAACGGTAACCACTCTGTCCGCCAGATGAAAATTCGAAGATGCCTGATTGTAGCAGTCATAAACGATAAGCGTATTAACGGCTCTGGGGTTACTGTTTTTAACAGCCTTTGCGTTTTTAAAAACATCAATGGCACGTTCTTCATAAAGACCGTTAAGCAAACGAGCCGTATTGGCGAAATCCCATCCTTGATAACCTAAATGGTGCGCAATATGAATAATCGGCAAATTTTGAATCTTAGCAGAAACATCCGAGCTAACCTTGCCGTCTAAAGCTCTTAAAGGTGTCAAATATTTACACAAACCGCTCAACGCCCCGCTATGCCAATCGTTTGCAATAATAACATTTGGCGCTTTCAACCCTTTAAAATGCTGCATCATGCATTCGCTCAAGAGCGTATATACGGCCTTTGAGAAAAAGGCAAAACGCTCAACTTCNNCGTTTTGATTTAAAACATAGCATCCGTCTTGTGTGGATGGATTTTTAGCAGATGGGGTAATGCCGAAAAAATGCTCGTTTTTCAAAAAGATATATCGGACATCATTAAAATTCCCACAATATACCTCAACGGAATATTCTTTTAAATTCCCCTCACCATCAGCAAAACGGACAAGTGTACTCCCGACCAACTCGACTGCGATTTGTCGATTCTCGGCCCCGACGTAAATATTATCTAAAAGATGTGCCGATTTTTTACCGGTATCTCCCTCATACATCGGTGTAACGATAGACATCTTATGCGATAAATGCTCAAAAGTTTTATTGAAATTTTCGGGCAACTCTGAAGCGACCATTCCCAAACCGCCCCATTTCATAAAAGTTGCCGTCTCCGAAGTTAAAATCCACGCATCTATTAAATTAATCTGCGGCCATTCTTTTTCACCGAAACAAGAAACCTGAGATACCTTTTGAAGAAAAGAAAAATCCGTCTGATCATGATTTTGCATCAAAGATAAAAGCTTTTTCTTATTAAACCCTTCTTTTAAAAAACCCGTAGAGGAATTTGCTTTTTCGGCCATTATTAGTATTCTTTCTTCTTTTTGAACTTAATAGTATATTTTTTGTTATATCATTTATATCGTTATATCATTAATTTTTAATAAAACAACTAAAAAATTTAAATCTCTTGACTTGTGAATGTTTAA
>DBVW01000002.1:0-29299 GCA_002308495.1 Alphaproteobacteria bacterium UBA1254 | reverse complement strand
AAGAAAATATTGAAAAAGAAGAAGAATCAAGCAATATCGAAGAACTGAAAAATCTTGAAGAGGAAAATGCAAAATTAAAAGATGAACTTTTGCGAACATTGGCCGAATCGGAAAATATCAAAAAAAGATGTGCCGCCGAGATTGATAAAAACAACAAATATGCCATTTCTTCTTTTGCAAAAGATTTGCTCGCCGTTGCCGATAATTTAGACAGGGCCTTAAATGCTTCTCAGAACGCTCAAAGCGAAGATGCCGAATCTTTGCGTGAGGGCGTGGAACTCACAAAAAAAGAATTAACTCATATTTTTGAAAAATTCGGAATAACAAAGATGGAAGCAATCGGCAAAACCTTTGACCCGAACTTTCATCAAGTCATTCAACAAGTTTCGGACCCCTCAAAACCCGCAGGAACAATCATTGAAGAGCTTCAAACCGGATATATGATTAACGGACGTATCTTAAGAGAGGCTATGGTTGTCGTTGCAAAAGAATAAGTCGTTTTTTAAACAGTTTGCCGGGGAGCAAAAATGTCTTTTGATTTAATGTTTCAAAAAGCAAACGAGTTATATTCAAGCGGCGCTTACAATCAAGCCGAAAATATTTATCGCCAGATTTTATCTTTTGCCCCCGAAAACGCAGATGTTTTAAACATGCTCGGGCTCATCGCAGCCGAAAAACACGAACACAACGAAGCCGTTTCTTATTTTTACAAAGCCTTAAAAAACGCCCAAAACCCCTTACCGATTTATTTTAACTTGGCCGTTTCCTTGAGTCTGATTAAAAAATATGATGAAGCCGTTGAAGCCTATCAAAATGTGTTAAAACTCAGTCCGAACACTAAAGAAGCCTACAATAATTTGGGCGGAATTTATGAAAAGAAACAAAACAACGCAAAAGCAATCGAATGTTACAAGAAAGCATTAAAAATCGACCCGAACGATATAGATGCGGCTGTCAACTTAGCAGTTCTCGAAAAAAACGAGGCAAAACTTGCTGAAATTCACGAACAAAATCCGACCTCGCCTCTTCCGCTGTATTACTTGGCGCTATCCGAATTTGATGCGGGTCATTTTGATAAAGCCCTTGAGTTTGCCCTTCAAGCTGACAAACAAGATGAGGCTTATGACATCAAAAACCTGATTGCTCAAATTTATCTCAAACAAGAAGACAAGACAAATGCCGCAAAATATTTTCACCGAGCTTTGCTGATTAACCCTCAAAGTTTTGATGCCTTACTGAATTTAGCAATTTTAGAAGAAAACGAAACATTCTTTTTAAAAGCACTTTCTTTGGCTCCCGATAGTTTTGAGGCGCATATATCTTATGGGGATTTTCTCTATAAAAACAGACGAAACATTGAGGCTATGGAAGAATATCACAAAGCCGTGTTGATTGACTCGGATCAGGCTGCTTTAAGCAACAACGTTGCCCTTGTTTTAAAAGATATGGGTGATTATAAAGGTGCTTTAGACTTGTTGATGAACGCTTTTCTTAAAACCCCTCAAGACAATGACATTGCCATAAACATGGCAGAAACCCTCATATTGCTTTATCAAGAAGAGCCCCAAAACGCTCTTGAAATAGCGCGTTTATGGGAAAAGAACGCGCCTGAAAATGTGTTTGCCGAGCAAACGCTTGCCTCCTTTGAAAACAACACCGAAAAACAGGTTGAGGGTTATGCCGAGCGGTTGTTTGATAAATTTGCGTTGATGTATGATGAACGCATGAAACAAATCGGATATAATGTTTTAAACAAAATCAAAGAATTAAATTTAAGTTTTGAAGGCAATGTTTTAGATCTCGGTTGCGGCACGGGGCTTGCCGCCGAAACCTTAAAAAGCAAAAACAGCCGATGGACCGGTGTTGACATATCGGAAAATATGCTCAAAATTGCCGAAGACAAGAAACTGTATGAGAGTTTGCATCAAGGCGATGCTCAGCAATTTTTAAAAGATAATTCAAAGACTTATGACACTATTTTGTGTTTAGATGTTTTGGAATATATTCAAAATTATGAAAACATATTTAAGCTTTGTTACCCTGCTCGGCTTATTTTAACCGTTGAAACAGCGCCCGAAAACATCAAAACCGTAGCTTTATCGGCTCAAGGTCGCTATCAGCACAATCCGGTATATATTGAAAAATTACTTCAAGATGCCGGATATCAAACCATTAATGCACACACTTTAACGCTTCGAAAAGAAAACGGTAAAGACGTCGACGGCGCTCTATTTATCGCAAAAGCATAGCAGAACACCCTTAAATTTAAAGCATCTGTAAGCTCAAAAACAAGAATAAAAGAAGCCTCCGATTTTGTATCGGAGGCTTCCAGTCGGAAAACTCGAATAACAGGACTCGCCTTGCCTGTTACTCATCACCATTTTACGACTTCGGGTTTTACACATGAACTTCTTTTGTGGTCGTTTTCAGTTAGCTCTTCATAACGAAAACGACTCTTCCGTCAAACACAAAAGCAGAAAGAACTTCAACCTTTCCGGCGTTGCCCGCTAACAGGAAAGGATGGTTCGCTTCAAGCTCTGTCCGCTTTTTTTCAACACTTCACACTCAAGAAGGCACTTCGTGCAAACACGCGACCAAACCCGGATATATGTATAATATTCCAATAATCTCAGAAATAATCTTCTAACAATATGTAATTGACTCTCTTTTACTCTGAAACTTTTTGTATGTCAACTTTTTTTCTTCAGGACTTTAAGTTTCAGAAGTCATTTCTTCCGTCATCTCATCAAGCTCGTCATAATACCATTTGGCAATGCCGACATTATGCTTTAATGCTTTGCCTTGTTTCATTTTTTCCCCAAACAAAAAACCGCCCCAATGGAGCGATTTCATGAAAAACAAATTTTTATTTATTCGTCAAAATAATTAGCGATTTGTATTGCTTCTTCTCTAGAACAAACCCTAATTTCTTCACCTTTTTCTAAAATCATATAAGGGGTTCCTATATAAATAACTTCTTCAGTGTTCGTATATAGGTCAGGCTCATATACTTTATAGCCATTCCATTCGCCAAGAAAATGAACTGATCCATAACCTATTTTTATTGAAAACTCATTCACATCCATTATTTTTCTTGTCATTACATAAAAGAATTGAGAGTATTTTTTTGCACATAAACTGAGATATTAATCAATTTTAAAATTCTATAACACGCTTATCCAAAATCAAATCACTTTCATTTGAAAAACTGTAACATAATCTTTTTACGCTTTATAGTATTCCATTGAAGCTTTTACTAAATTATCTAGCAATTCTTTGTGTTTTTTGTATTCATCAAAACTAGAAATTTTTACTCGAAGCTCTTTCCATCTTGGAACGTATGAATATTCCAAACCTGCCTCATCCAACAATTTTTGTTTTTCCTTATCTTCATCTGTTTTAAAACAGAAATATAAATAATTTTTGACAGGCCGAAACAAAATAAAGTTATTGGAAATACCATCTTTGTTCAATCCGATGTAAAACTTATTATATTTTAACTCATAACCATCAGCATAATCTCGAACACATTTGAATATTTCATCTACTTGTTTTATTATTTTAGGCGTACTTTTACTTTCCCAATAATTTCTATCTGTTACTTCAAGCTGTTCTTCTTCGTCTGTTCCAAGTGTTAATCTATCAATAACCTTAGTAAATGCTAGCGAAATATCATCGCCAGTTTTATAAGCAGAAACTTGTAGAGCTATCAAAGGGATAGCACCATTAAACAAAGAAATCACATTCATAAACCTTCCTGTAATTTCCTCTGCCACGATAACAGCACAATGGTCATATTGTGGATACCTTTTCCTTTCAATATCCCAATATTCTATTGTTCGAACAATATGACTAGGATCTGTCGCTCCAAGCTGAACCTCAATTTCATATCTTGTGCCATTATCATCTGCCAACAATAAATCGAGTCTTCCACCTGCCGGTTGTATCTTCTCTCGTTGAATAGGAGTTAATTCTCCTAATCCAAGCACTCCAGGGTTGTTGAATATGAAGTTTTGTATCAAATCTTCCTTTATTTCCGGATTGTTTTTTAACGATACTCTTTCAATTTTTACTAGATTAGTCATATTGCTTTCCTTTCATCTACTTAAAAATTAATAAAAATTCTGATCGCTTTTGATTTTAACGTTTGAACGATGATCGACCAACACGCCGTTTTTCAACACAACTTCGCGATCCATTTTTGCCGCCAAGTCCATATTGTGCGTTGCAATCAAGGCAGATAACCCCGTTTCTTTGACAATATTTAAAAGCTCAAGAAAAACATTATCCGATGTATTCGGATCCAAGTTTCCGGTCGGTTCATCTGCAAGCAAAATCTTAGGCGTATTGGCTAAAGCCCTTGCGATCGCAACACGTTGTTGCTCGCCGCCCGAAAGCTCGGCCGGTCTGTGCGTTAAACGCTCTTTTAAACCCAATCTTTCCAATAACCACTCTGCTTTGGCAACAGCTTCTTTCCTTGATTTTCCAGCGATAAGCTGAGGAATCATCACATTTTCAAGTGCATTAAAATCAGCAAGCAAATTGTGATATTGATAAACAAAGCCTAAATAATCACGCCTGAGTGATGTGCGCAAAACATCGGTTGCCGCAGAACAATCTGTTCCATCTAAAAAGACCTGACCGCTCGTCGGGCGCTCAAGCAAGCCGGAAATTTGAAGCAATGTTGATTTTCCTGACCCCGAAGGTCCGACCAAAGCCACAACTTCTTTTGGCTTAATGTCTAAATCAAGACCTTTCAAAACCTCAAGCTTTTGGTTGCCCTGATAAAAATGTTTATAGATATTCTTTAACTGCAATGTTGACATCTTATTCATATCTTAAGGCCTCCACCGGATCATATTTTGCGGCTCTGTAAGCCGGATAAACCGTTGCTAAAAACGAAAGAAGAAGCGAAACAATCGTTACCATAGAAACTTCTTTCCAATCAATTTCTGCCGGCAGTTTTGATAAGAAATATATCTCTGCCGAAAACAAATCTCTGCCGGATAGCATCTCAAGAAAATGCCGAATATGCTCAATATTAACGCAGAACACAACGCCTAAGATAAGCCCGATAAGCGTCCCGACACACCCGATATAAGCACCGTCTAACATAAAAATGCGCATAACCATGCTTTTTGTCGCTCCCATTGTGCGCAAAACCGCGATATCACGCCCCTTGTCTTTCACAAGCATAATCAGCCCCGTGATAATGTTAAACGCCGCAACAAGTATGATAAGTGTCAAAATCAAAAACATCACATTGCGTTCAACATCAATCGCATTAAAAAACGCCGCATTGCTTTGTTTCCAGTCATATACATAAGCATCCAGCCCGACACTGTCTTCTATGGCTCGGCGCATTTCTTTGAGCTGGTCTCCGTTTTCAAGCGTGACATCAATTTGCGTGGCTGCCCCGTAAAGTCCGAAAAATTTCTGTGCCGCCGCAAGAGGCATAAACACAAAATTAGAATCATATTCATACATACCGACATTAAATGTTCCGAGCACCACATACGATTTCATTCTCGGGACCGTTCCGAACGCCGTAACTTTCCCGTTAGGCGAAATAAGCGTAATTTCATCGCCCACAATAACGCCCAGCTTGTCTGCCAGTCTTTCACCCAAAATAACATAATCATCTTCAAAAGCTTCAATATTAACATTTTTAAGACCGGCTCTTAAAACCTCTTTTTTGAGTAAATCCTCTTTATTGAACCCGCGAACCATAGCGCCTTCTGCCACATTGCCGGTAGAAATTAAAATCTGCTTTTCAATCATCGGAATGGCAATTTTAACACCCTCTAATTTTTCAAGACTTGCTGTTGCGGAATCATAATCCGTAAAAGGATAACCCGGAGTCGAGACAAGCATAATATGACCGTTCAAACCCAAAATACGCGACAAAAGCTCGCTTTTAAAACCGTTCATCACACTCATCACAATAATAAGCGTGGCCACGCCGAGTGCAATACCGGTAAAAGCAAAACCGGTAATAACGGAGATAAACCCCTCTTTTCTCTTTGCGCGGAGATATCGCCAAGCCATCATGCGTTCAAACTTACAAAAAAGCATACTTTATTTTCTCCTTAGTTAAACAAATCTTTGATTTTATCAAAAAAAGTTTTTGTTTCGGGTTGACATGAATCGCTATCTTTCAAATCTCTGAACTCTTCCAAAAGATCTTTTTGTTTTTTGCTCAAATGCGTCGGCGTTTCAACTTTAATTAAAACATATAAATCGCCCCGCTTTCGAGCACCCATCATCGGCATGCCTTCGCCTTTGATTTTTATTCTTGTTCCGGTTTGCGTTCCAGACTCAATTCCGACTTCAATTTTACGATGGTCTATACCCGGAATTTCAATTTTTCCGCCGAGAGCCGCACAAACCATAGAAACGGGAACGGCCGTATACAAATCGGCACCTTCACGTTCATATAACTTGTGTTCTTTCACATTAATATAAATGTATAAATCTCCCTTAGGCGCTCCTCTTAAGCCGGCCTCACCTTCTCCTGCCACACGCATCCGAACATTATTTTCAACACCGGCCGGAATTTTTATCTTAATGGTTTTTTCTGTTTTTGTAATACCGAGACCGTTACATTGTTTGCATTTATCTTTAACGACACGCCCTTCACCCTTACATGTCGGACAAACCGTTTCAAAAACGAAAAAAGGTCCTTGTTGTTTTCGAACTTTTCCTCTGCCGCCGCAAGTTTCGCATTTTGGAGCCTCCGAGCCGTCGGCCGTTCCGTAACCGTGGCAAGAAGAACATGCTTCCGTCGTTTTAATTTTAATATCTTTTTCAAGACCGGCAAACGCTTCTTCTAAAGTAATTTCCAAATTGTAGTTCAAATCAGCGCCACGTAAATTTTCCGCACGGCCGCCATTTCGTCCGCCCCCCATGAAATCGGAGAAAATATTTGAGAAAACATCTGAAAGATCTTCAGCATTAAAGCCGAAACCGCCGCCGAAAGGATTGCCGCCGCCCATTCCGTTTTGAAAAGCAGACTTGCCGTATCTGTCGTAAGCCGCTCTCTTTTGATCATCTTTCAAAACCTCATAAGCTTCATTAACTTCTTTAAATTTTTGCTCTGCTTCCTTATCCCCCGGATTTCTGTCGGGATGATATTTCATCGCCTGCTTTCTGAAAGCGTGCTTAATTTCATCGGCATTTGCCGACTTCTCAACACCTAAAATTTCATAGTAACTTTTTTCTGACATTTTAAACTCTGTTTATTTCTTAACTAAATTTTTCGGGCTAACCCACATTTGACCTTTTCTTAAAAATTCCGGCAATTCTTTAAGAGCCGAGGCTCCCGCAGCTTTGGCATGTCCGCCTCCACCAAATTCGGCAGCTATTTTTGAAACATCAATATCGTCTCGTGCCGTATAAAATGATAAATTCCAACAATTTTTCTTATTCATAAAAAAATTAACCATGATATCATATTCTTTAATATCATCCAAACTATCATAAAACTCGGAATAGCCTTGGGCAATATTCGCACAAATACAACGATATCCGTCAAGTTCGCTGACAAAAGCCTGCGCTCTCGCCAAACGATAGTTGCGATTGTGAATATATGATAAAATAGCGCGTCCCTTTTCAACCATCGGGTTAATTTCCATTTCATCTCTGATTAACTGCCCCCAAATTTTTTCATTCGGCTTGTTAACCCCCAAAGACTGCATAGCATATTCAAAAGGACGAACCCTTTTATCTTCCAAATCGAACACATCATTTAATCCCAACAGTTTAATACCTAAAGGCAATTTCTTTTTGGGATAATAATATTGCCAAGTCAAAATAATGGCCGCCGTTCCGACTTTTCTGACACCTTTGATCGGATCTTCCCCTTCTTTAACCCTTTGCTCATAAGCTTCAATAATAGAAACATGATGGTCAATCCAAGTTAAATCAACCTTTTTGTTCAGTTCAAACATATAATCAAGAGGCAAGGCAATATCACAAATCACTATTTTGTCGTGTTTTTCAATTTCTTCATAAGGAATATCGCTGTCATGATTGAAGGGCAAAAATTCAATATCCGGATACACGCTTTTAACGATAGCGGCTGACCCCTTACCGTCATGATCTGCCATATGATAAATACACAACATATCAAATCCCTTCTTTTTTAAAACTCAACAACCATATTATCATAAGCCGGAAAAACATTGCTCGGCGTTAAAGCATTAACCATATCATAATCACACTCTATAGCCATGTGATTAATAATTGTTCTTTCGGGCTTAATCAGATTAACATATTCTAAAAGTTTATCAAGCTCCATATGATAAAATTTTTGATAATGTGATTTAATAACAGTCAGCGGCATTATCATCAGCTTTGGTCTGACTTTTATTTTATCAAAAGCTTTTTCAAGAATTTCCTTGCAATCGGCGATATAAACTATTTCACCGTCATTAAATGCATAACCGACCGAAGCGACCATGTGTCCGTCAAGAGGTAAAGCGGAAATTTTAACATTTCCGAGATAAAAATCCTCACCCGCCGTAATTTCGTTTGCTCTGAGACTGGCCTTAAAAATACCTTTATCTTCACAAGCGGCATCTGCGACCAGATAATGAAAACGCATTTTAATATCATCAAGAGTCGGTTTAATGGCATAAATATCTATCGCTTGACCGGAAATTCGATTTAATTCTCTCAAATCATCAATGCCATGAAGATGATCTGCGTGCGAATGAGTGTATAAAACCGCATCGACATGCCTGATATTATTATCCAAAAGCTGCATCCTCAAATCAGGGGAAGTATCAATTAAAATGGATTGATTACCTATTTCAATATAAGTGCCGATCCGTCTGCGTCTGTTTTTTTCATTGTTCGGGTTACAGCACCCCCATCCTTTAGAAAGCGACGGAACACCCGGAGCCGCACCGGAACCTGTAAGAATTATTTTCGTCATACCTTTTTCGCCTTACAAAACAATGTAAAAAAATTCTCGGTTGTCTTATTTGAAAGAGTTTCCATATCAACATCTTTAATATCAGCCAAAACCTGAGCCGTATGAACCACAAAAGACGGCTCATTTATTTTTCCCCTCATCGGAACGGGCGCCAAATAAGGCGTATCGGTTTCGACAAGAAGTTTTTCCAACGGTATTTTTTTAAACGCACTTCTTAAACTTTCGGCATTCTTAAACGTAATCATGCCTGAAGCCGAAATATAAAATCCCATTTTTAAAGCTTCTTCCGCAAGCCACATGTCCGAGCTATAAGAATGGATAACACCCGTAAACATTTTTTTTCGATATGCTTCTTGAAGAATTGATATTGTGTCTTCTTCCGCCTCACGCGTATGAACGATAATGGGCAGCCCGCTTTCCTGTGAAGCTTTAATCATCTCTCGAAACACTTTAATTTGCACATCCTTTGGCGCAAAATCATAAAAATAATCCAACCCGCACTCACCGATTGCTACAACACTCGCATTCTCAGTCTTTTGAAGAACATCTTTTGCCGTTATATCCGAATAAGCAACGGCATCATGCGGATGGACCCCCGTAACCGTAAAAACATTTTTAAAACGCCGCGAAATATCAAGCTGCTTATCAAGTTCATCAAACTTGGAACCGGCATTTAAAAAATAAGAGACACCCGCATTTTGAGCCCGCTCAATGATTAAATCCAACCGGGGATAAATTTCTTCGCTTGATAAATGGCAATGACTGTCTATGAGCATTTTATATTACCTTTGCTATCGTATAAAACATATTAAGCATTGCCTGCCTCTTATCCATATTTAAATTCAAAACCTCCTGATTTTGCTTAATAACATCATTATAAAGCCCAAACAGATCCGTAACCCTTTCTCCCGATTTAACCATATCGGAAAGAAATTTTAATATTAAATCTATTGTTAATTGCCAAATATTCTCATCATTTGCCGCCGCCGAAACGAGCTTTAAAGCACTCGACAAATCAAAGCGCTCTCCCGAACAAAAGACAGCCTGCAAACCCTCATAAATTTCAAGACCGTCATTTAAAGCATAGTTAAGGGCCTGCCCGATACTGCCCTGAGAAATAGAAGCCAAACCCTTTACCTCTTTTTCAGATAATTCGGGCATATAACGACGCAAAAGCGTAGCCACATTTGCCTCACTCAAAGGTTCTAAATGCAATTTACAGCAACGTGAACGGATAGTCGGCAAAAGCTTATTCGGATTGTGTGAAACTAAAAGCAATATGCTTTTAGCCGGCGGTTCTTCAAGAATTTTTAAAATGGCATTGGAACTCGCCGAATTTAAATCATCAATACTGTCAATCAAAACGACACGCCAAGAACCGTCAAAAGACTTTTTACTTAAAAATTGGTTGATTTCTCTAACTTCATCAACCTTAATAACAGATGATTTCTTTAAATTTTGAAGATCATCATCCGCCATCGGCTCCCCATCTTTAATAGCTTTAATGATTTTCTTTTTATCCGTTTCCGTATAACCGCGTTCGATCAGCTTAAAATTAGGATGTGAATTATTTGATATTTGAACAAAAACAGGATGAGTGTCCGAAACGTTCAAAGAAGTATATTCATCAGCTTTCTTCTCATCTGCCGTAAGTAAAAAGCGCGCAATCTTATACGCAAAGGTCGCCTTTCCGATTCCTCTGATACCGTCAATCAAAAAAGCATGATGTAATGTCTTGTTTTTAAATGAATCTAAAAAAAGTTTTTCAGCTCTTTCATGACCTATCAAATAAGTGTTATCTTTGGGATAAATAAACGACATATTTTTATATTCCAAACCTTTCCGATATCACTTTAACAATGTCGTGATGCAAATCATCTATCGATTGATTCGCATTTAAAACGACACAACGATCAGGCTCCATGCGTGCAATTTCCAAATAGCCCTGCCGCAAATTTCGATGCCACTGTAAAACTCTGCCTTCATTTCTTGTTTCTTTAACAATCATTGATGAAGCTTTTTGAAACGAGCGAGCCAATCCGATTTCAGGATCAATATCAAGAATAATCGTTAAATCAGGCTTAAAATCTCCGACGGAAAATCGATAAAGCATATTAATATCTTCTTTAGAAAGGCGCTTGTTGTAAGCGTAATATTGATAAGCCATCGTAGAATCGGCAAAACGATCGCTGATAACCCAAAGCCCTTTTTCTAAAGACGGCCAAACCTTCTGCGTCATGTGTATACGCCTGTCGGCAAAAAACAAAAGTGCTTCCGCATTAGCATCCATCTTATCGATTTCTCCTTCGACAAGAAGTTTTCTCAATTCAAGACCTATCGGTGTTCCGCCCGGTTCTTTGGTAACGACGACATCAATACCCTTACCCTTTAAAAATTCGCTTAAAAGAGCAATTTGAGTTGATTTACCGCTCCCTTCTCCGCCTTCAAAAGTAATAAAAGGCACTTTCATTATTTTGCTCCGCCCAAATAATACTTGAGATTTTCAATCATCTTTCTAAAGATACCGATACGAGCCACATCTTGAGCGGCAATCAGTTTGACGGTTTGAACTTCGCCGGAAGGAGAAATCAAATGCGCAGCACCGATAACGGTCCCTTTTTTAACAGGCGCATGTAAAGGTTCATTATACACGACTTTGACGTGATAATCTTTAACTTGATTTTTCTGTAACGTCAAAATCACATCTTCAAAAACAACCATATCAACCGTTTTGTTAACGCCATACCAAACTTTGAGTTGATCAACAACATCGCCCTTCGAAAAAATTTTGTAATTTTTAAATTCTCTAAAACCGTAACTCATCAACTTTTCGGACTCTTCCGAACGCTCTTTATTGCTGGACAAACCTCCGACAACCTCAATTAAGCGCCGATCACCCCTGACTGCGGAACCTGTCAAACAAAAGCCTGCTTCTTCCGTATGCCCTGTTTTCAAGCCATCTGCTCCGCTCATGGAATATAAAAGCGGATTACGATTACCTTGCTTAATGCCGTTATGAACAAATTCTTTTTCTTGAAAAATGTGATAATATTCAGGATATTCTTTAATAATCGCACGCGCTAAAACAGCTAAATCTTCAGCCGACATACGTTGATTTTCATCAGGAAGTCCCGTTGAATTTGCAAAAACAGAATTCTTCAACCCTATTTTTTGAGCCGTCTCATTCATTAATTTTGCAAAATCTTCTTCCGAACCCGATATATTTTCGGCAGCTACAATACATGCATCATTACCTGATTGTACGATAATGCCGCGAAGCAAATCATCAATTTTAACACTCTCCCCGATTTTTAAAAACATTGTCGAACCGCCGCTCGCCGCACCGCCTTTACGCCACGCATTTTCACTAACCGTAAATTCATCATCTAAGGAAAGCAAACCGCTTTTGAGCTGAGCAAAAAGAATATA
This sequence comes from Alphaproteobacteria bacterium UBA1254, assembly GCA_002308495.1. GTDB lineage: Bacteria > Pseudomonadota > Alphaproteobacteria > RF32 > CAG-239 > UBA1254. The sequence continues at coordinate 16,932 of DBVW01000002.1, read as the reverse complement.
AACGGTCATCAATTTGCTCATAGAAGCCGGAGCCATAGGCTCTTGATGATTTTTGGTATAAATATATGTTCCCGTATCAAAATCCATCAAAATAGCGTTTTTAGCGGCTGTTTCAAAAGCATACGCCTTTGTCGCCAACAAAAAGATCATACCTGCCGATAAAACTATTTTTTTCAATTTTTTTCTCCTTTATTTATGAATAATTCTTGCATCTCTAAACCCGTCGGACTGAAGCTCTAAAAGCTTATTTTGAGCCGCATCTTCATCATAAATCGGTCCCAAACGGACACGATAATACAACACGCCGTTGACATAAGCTTCTTCAATTTCCGTAGAACCGAATTTTTTAAGTTTGTTTTCAAAATTCAAAGCCAAATCTTTTTCTCTGAAAGAGCCTGCCTGAATGAAACGACCTTGAGCGGATGTTGCTCCCGAAACTTTTATATCAGAAACAGGAGCGACAACATTGTTTTTTTCTTCTGACACAGGCACTTCAACGGCTTGACCTAAAAGCGCATTTTTTAATGCTTTACTCTCTTCGGCCATAATTTCGACTTTAACTTTAGTTGTTCCTTTCGTTTGATAACCTAAAAGTTGCGCACCGCGTTTCGAAATATCGATAATCCTGTCTTTTGCATACGGACCGCGATCATTAACCCTCAAAACAAGGGACCTGCCGTTTTCCAAATTCGTTACTTTAACGATTGAGGGCAAAGGCAATGTTCTGTGCGCTGCCGTTAAAGTATTCATATCATAACTTTCACCGTTAGCCGTTTTTTTGGCATGAAAATCATCGCCGTACCAACTGGCAATACCAACTTCCGAATAATGATAATCTTCTTTCGGATAATACCATCGTCCCATAATTTGATAAGGATTTCCAACCTTATAGACCCCGCCATATTGTTTGATTACAACGGCTTGTGCTTTAGGAGACAACCCCGCAAGCTCAGGCGTTCCATGAGATGAACACCCGAATAAAATAAAAAGCAATAATAAAATTTGTAATTTCGCCTTAGTCATATCAGTCTTTCTGTTTTTGTTATATTAAGCATAAATTAGCCTTTTTTTTTAAACTCATCAAGCAAGATTTAGAGATTATACAATAAAAAGAACGGAAAATTTCCGTCCTTTGAGGGCATTAATTTTAGTGTTTTTTCGGCTTCTTCGGCTGAACCGGCACATTAAACCCCAGTTTAGCATTATAATTATCAATCTTTTTTAACAAATGATAATCGGGATATCCGTCTTCGTGCATTTTTGCTTTTGCCTGAAGTTTTTTAACGGCCTCTTTCGTTTTTGGTCCGAGTTTACCGTCTTCTTTAAGGTGAGTATGCAAAGTCTTATTCATAAATTTTTGAACCTTTAATACATCTTCATTCGTTAAAGCATATTGCCCTTTAGCCGAAATCGGAGTATATTTTTGCGAATTTGAAATATAATCTGCAAGCAAACTAACCGCAAGCGCATAATTTTCGGATCTGTTCCAAATCATGATTCGCCTGAAATTACCTAAAACCAAATACGGTTGACCTTTACGCCCGTCCGGAATGATAATTGAAGCTTTTAACTCCGGATTAATTGATAATTTTTTCCCCGCTTTATTTAACACACCGAGTTTTGACCACTCTTCAACCGTTTGGCGCGTTTTATAGCCCGTCAGCGTATAATCGAAATTCCAAGGTAAAATGACTTTCTCACCCCAGGGCTCATCAATCTTCCAACCTAAGTCTCTTAAATAATTAGCCGCCGAACCAATCGCATCATCGAAACTATCCCAAATATCAATAACGCCATCCTCATCATAGTCTATGGCATAAGCATTATATGTCGAAGGCATGAATTGAAAATGTCCCATTGCACCGGCCCAGGAGCCGAGCATTTTATCATTCGATAAATCGAATTTATCCATAATCTGAAGGACATGATAAAGCTCATTTTTAAAAAATTTGGCGCGGCGATTTTTATAGCTCAGATTGGTCAATCCGTCAATTAAATGATATTTACCCTTATTTTGCCCGAAATTTGTCTCCACCGCCCAAAATGACGTTAAAAACGAAACAGGAACGCCGAATTCCTTTTCAATCGAGGCATATTTCTTTTTCAAATTTTTGTAGTGTTCTCTTGCGTGCGCAACTCTGCTTTCGCTGACCAAACGATTTAAATAGTCCCTCGACGTTAAAACAAACTCGACCTGTTTTTTATCCTGCATGATAACTTCGGGCTTCGGATGATAATATGTTTCTTTGCCGTAGGCTTGTTTGATCGTCTTTTCCGAAATTCCTTTTGAAATCATCTCCTGTTTTAAATTTTCGAGAAAGGTCAGCCATTCTTTAGGCGGCTTTTGAGGATCGGATGCAGCAAAAACAATGCTTGGAAACGCAAACACGACCAACATAAAAGACAATATGTTTTTGATACAACGACGCATGAAAAACCTCTTAAAAACTGCAAACAATCTAAAACATTTTTTTTTATCTGGCAAGCAGTTGTTTAGGTTATAAAGACTTTTTACACACACAAATTTTCAATGATTTTATCAAGAATGAGAAAACCTTTATCCGTAGCTCTGACACAACCTTTTTCATCAACAAGCAACCCTTTTGAGACCATATCGTAAAGCTTATCTTGATTTACAAACGCATCAAAATCAACACCGCATATATCCTTAAAATGTTGTTTTTCAATACCTTTTTGAAGCCTTAATCCCATAATCACAAGCTCTTCCGCTCGTTCATCATGACTTAAAATTTCAAATTGATGCGGATGAACTGACGCATAATGCTTGCCCCGGACTTTAAACCTGCCGTGGGCACTTTGCCCGATACCGATATATTCATCACCTTGCCAATAGCATTTGTTATGAACAGACTCAAAAGATGCCGGCGCAAAATTAGATACCTCATAACGCGGATATCCGTTGTGTCTCAAAAATTCGACGGTTTTTGAATACATTTCGGCTGCTTTTCCTTCTTCTAAGGCTTGAATCCCTTTTTTCTCAAAAACCGTTCCTTCTTCTATCGTTAATTGATAAAGCGACAAATGCTTAAAACCAAAATGAGCGGCTTCGTTTAATTCCTGCAGCCAAACGTCTAAATTCTGATTCGGACGGGCATAAATCAAATCCATTGAATGATTATCAAAGACCGTTAAAACCTCTTCAATACTTTGACGAGCATCAACAAGCGTATGCGTGCGCCCCAAAAACTTTAAATCTTGGTCATTCAAAGCCTGAACACCCAAAGAAAGACGATTGACTCCCGCATGTTTTAAATCCGAAAACATCTGATGACGGTTAGAATTCGGATTAGCCTCCAAAGTAATTTCACAATTTTTATCCACGCACCAAAGGCTTAACACATGGTTAATCAAACGCTCAACATACAAAGGATTCAAAAGAGACGGTGTTCCTCCGCCGAAGAAAACGGATTGAACACAATAATCCGGCAAAATTTGGTGATAATAATCAAGCTCTTTTATATAGCCGTCGACAACAGATGCCTGATCGACATTTTTTTGAACAAGCTTAAAAAAATCACAGTAAGGACACTTGCTTTTGCAATATGGCCAATGAAAATATACAGACAATGGTTTCATAAACAATCGCTTAGCATATTTTATAGCAAAAAGACAAGATTTATCTAAAATTTATACGAATGGAAAAAAAACTTGACAAATTAAACAAAATAATATATAAGTAAGCCAGTTAATTTATGATTATAAAACCCATTATTCCCTATATCATTATGTTTAAGAACTACAAAAGAATGAGGGAAGAGAAAACGAACATTCTCAACCCTACCCAGATGGCCAAAGCCATTAACGAGTACCTCCGCGATGCTTATGGCGCTCTTGTCAAAGACATGGAGGCGGAAGGCGTGAATTCGGTCGAACAGCTGAAGGTTGCCAAAAACTTCCTCGCATTCTGCGAAAAGAACAAAGAATCGGTCGAAGGTTTCGGCCATTTCATCGGCGACCACCGCGGCTTCTACGACAAGATGAACCAGCTCTACAACTGGCAGAATCTGTGGCCCTACACTGAGGCAATCTTCCGCTTCAATGTGAAGATGCCGAACAAGGCAAGGCTCCTCGAGATCACCGGCAAGCGCGAGCTGGCGCCCTTCGCTATGAAGGATGACAATGTCGTCCGTTTCGTTCTCGAAAATTTCGACACCTACGCCTACATGCCGAAAAAGGCTCTCGACGAACACGGTCGTCAGGTAAGCATCCTCGAGATGTGCTATCTGGAACTCTACCGACGCAGACAGGAAGAAGTTTTCCCGCTGGCCTCGCCGGCCTGGGCACTCGAAACGCTGATTAAGGAGCTCATCTATCAGTAAGACACAACAGTCAAAACAAAACCCGCACCTTTTGAAGTGCGGGTTTTGCTCATTCTTGAGGCTACTTGATAAACTCCGAAATGTCAGGAATCTTGTCAATCCTCATACTCACGGGGTTGCCGCCTCTCATATTCGACAACAGCGATCGAAGAGCCGACTCGTTTTCTTTGGCAAGTTCCGGATAGCGTTTGAGCATATCAAAGAACCCCTCAAAAGTAAACTGATCGGAATGGAAAGCGTCAACTCTGGTCTTCGGAAAATGCTCCTTAAACCAACGACGCAACTCCGTAAGGGCGACATCAATCCCGTTGACGCACGTCCGGTGTCTTGCCCGCACCTCATTGCCGCCATATTCGCTCAGATGTCTGCTTGAAACACCGTTGATTGCATTCTTGGCATCAATAAGAGCGGAATAAGCCCTTTCAAAATTCACAAAATTTTTCATAAGCAAAATGATATTAAGTGACACAAATATATTCAACTGGTGCCAATATAAAAAATGATGTCAAAATTGTCAATTTATTTTTGATGCGCACAATCAATAATTTTTTGAGCCAAATCAAAATTATTAATTGCATTAAATCCGGCTTCTTTCATCCTGCTTGCATATTCGTCTTTATGTAAATACACACTTTCTATCGTATCTAAGAACAACCTCGCATCCGAAAGTTTTTCATCCGGAATAATTTCACAAAACCCTTTTGCCTGAAAAGATTTCGCATTGAGCATCTGCTCTCCTCTGCTTGAAGCTGTCGGAAGCGGCACCAATATCATCGGTTTAGAAAGACTTAAAAGCTCAAAAATAGCATTTGATCCGGCACGTGAAATCACAACATCGGAAATCGCCATCAAATCTTTTAATTCCGAATCGACATATTCAAATTGACGATATTCCGGCGCCACATAAGAATCATCTTCCTGCCCCCTGCCGCACAAATGTATAATTTGGTACTTTTTGAGCAATGTCGGTATATGGCGACGAACCGTCTCATTCAAACTTTTAGCGCCTAAACTTCCGCCCATAAAAAGTAAAACCGGCTTATCTTCACTGAAGCGACAAAACTTATAGCCTCTTTCCTTACTGGCATTTTCAAACCTGTTCGACATAACAGGTCCGACACAATCAACCTTAGCCTTATTTCGAACATATTTAACCGTATCGTCAAACGTTGTAAAAAACCTGCTGACAAACGGCAGAGACATCTTATTGGCAAGGCCCGGCGTCACATCCGACTCGTGCATCACAACAGGAACACGACAAACAAATCCGGCAACGACAACGGGGAAAGAGACAAAGCCGCCCTTTGAAAAAATCACATCGGGCTTTTCTTTAAAAACAATCCAAATGGCTTGCAAAATACCGACAGGAATTTTAAGGGCATCCATAAAATTCTGCCATGAAAAATACCGTCTGAGCTTACCTGTCTGAATGGGATAATATTTAACTTCATGAAATTTTTCGAGCAAGTCTTTCTCAATACCTGTATATGATCCCACATAAGAAACCCGCCAACCTTTTTCCAAAAAAATCGGAATAAGAGCCAAATTAAGTGTCACATGCCCTGCACTACCGCCGCCCGTAAAAAGAACTTTACTCATCGTTGGATATCCTTTCACTAAATTCAATTAAATTATCATCTTTTTCTTCTAATAATATGTTTTTACTTATTTTTGCGCCTTTGTCTTTAAGCTGGGTTGCAAACGAAATCGCCCCGCCTTTGCCGGCAAGCTTCGTCATCGCATTTTCATAATGCGTATGCGTTGCTTTTAAGGACCTGTCTATTTGTTTCATATCTTCTACAAAACCGGCCAGCTTATCATAAATTTTACCGCCGATTTCTGCCAATTCTGCCGCACTTTTATTCCGTTTATCCAATTTCCACAAAGTTTCGATTGTACGCAACAAAGGAAGCAACGATGAAGGTGTTGTTATGGCAATATTTTTGCTCAAAGCATAATCGTAAAGTGTTAAATCCGACTGCGCCGCTTCAACATAAGCCCCTTCGATCGGAATAAAAATCATCACATAATCAAGTGTTTGATCTTTCAAAAGCTTTTGATATTCTTTAGAAGAGAGCTCATCTATATGCTTTTTGATGCAAGCAACATGCTTTTTCAATGCTTCTGCACGGGCAACTTCATCTTCTGCATTAACGAAAGCCACATAGTCGTTTAAGGAAACCTTACTGTCAATAATAACCTGCCTGTCATCCGGCAATTTGACAATAACATCCGGACGCAACATTTTGTTATCTTCATTTCGAAAAGTTTCTTGCGTAAAATAATTAATTCCTTTTTCCAAACCAGAAATTTCAAGCACACGTTCTAACTGAAACTCTCCCCAATTACCCTGTATTTTTTTATTTCCCTTCAAAGCATTAGCCAAATTTTCCGCTTCAACACTTAAATTCTTATTAAGCGAAAACAACATTTTGATTTGTTCATCAAACTTGAGATTATCCTCATGGGTTGTTTCAATTTTTTTCTTAAAATCAGAGAGTTGATCTTGAAACGGCTTAAGTATCAAAGAAAGCAAACTTTTTTGATTTTCGCCGAAAGAAGAATTTTGAGCTTTAATAACTTCATTTGAAATATCTTTAAATTTCAAACTCATTTCAAGCTTACTTTTTTCTAAAAATTCAAGTTGTTCAGCAATATATTTATCTTTAAAACTCATGTCCGATTTCAATCGCTCGTTTTCTTGAAGCAACGAAATTTTTTGACTCATCAATTCCGAAATCATTTCTTTTTGAGCTTGTGTTTCATCCTCTTTTAACCGGCGCCACGCATTAAATTCCACATCTGCTGTTTTAAGGCGGACAATTTCTTTTCTCTTTTTAAAATTAAGTGTTAAAAATATAATCAATAAGATTAACAACACAAAGCAACATATTGAAAATAATATAAAAATATTTTCTTTATTTGATAAAAAATTATCTAACATTACATTCTCCATGCCACATATTTTACACACACTGATTTTGTTTTCAACACATTTAAAAAAGTGAACACAATAAAAACCGGACTTGATTTAAAAGATTTTATAAACATAATAAAAAGCATGATTGAAATAGCATTTGATAAAAACAAAAACAATATTTTTCAGCAAAAAGAATATCGTGTCTTAAGAATACCACCCCTTAACGACAAACCTTTTGAGGCGTATTCAAATTTTGCCGAAGAAATTTTCAATTTATATCAAAACGAACCATATCTGATTGTTTTTGAAGATAATTCTCTTTTTGATACGAATAAATTGGCTTTAGCCCTTTTCATCCAATCGTGTTTTTTTGCCGAAAGCATTTTGGGATGTGTCGTTTTCAAAACAGATGATACAAAACTTGCCTTCGAAAAGCATAAACCTTATATTGCCGTCGGTATCGGTATCAAATATGCTTTGCGCTTATCTTCTGAAAACGAAGCAACAATTTACAAAGAACTGAAAACATTAAATTATTTAAATTTTTCAATTACGGAAAATTTTACAAACAAAACTTTATTGTTTAGATTGGACGGCCGTCAGCCTCTGAAAAAAATTGAAACTCAAACATTGAAAGACGCCATAATATTCGTCAGTTTATTAAAGATTTTATCTTTGGCCGGAATAGATGAAAACATTGAATTATTAGTGCATATCACTCAAAATCAGGAGCAGCCGAACCCTCAAGAATTAATCTCGAAAATATTAGAAAAAACAAAGCCTTATATCAATATATAAAACTCCCGTAAACGAAGTTACGGGAGTTTAAAAAAACACAAGCTAAGCTGTTGCAAAAAATTCTGCCAACTCGTCATAGGTATAAGAATCGCCGAGATGATACAGATGTCCGTATCTCAAAAGCTTTTTGCCCGTCGCACCCTCGAAAAGCTCAATCAAATCCTCCAAAAAAGGGACATTAAGCACATTACTTCCGAAGGTTTTTCCTTTAAAATCATTCAAGGTCATACCTGAGGCCTGACAAAGAGCTTCCAAGATATCATCTTTCGTCAATTTACCGATTAAATCGGCAATCCATTGACCGACTGTGGGCATATAGAAAATACATTTATGCGCTCCCAACTGAAAACGTTTTCTCAATACCGCTTCAATTTCGTGCTTAAGAGAACTGTCCATTTCTTTGTTGACATTGATGGATGCAACAAAGTCTTCATATTCAGTCTCAGAGAAAATGCTTTTCGCTTCAGCCACAATCGGTTCAAACTTTCCCAGTTTCAAACCGACATACTTAATAATTAGTTTTTTCTTCATAATAACAATAATATAAAAATTGAAACAATTGTAAATCAAAGTAACGAAAAAGCTATCACCCGAATCGGCAAAAATCAAGGTCAATTTAAAACAAACACTCAACTTTAAATTTGATTTTTAATCGTCTCCGATACGCAAAGCCTCGATAAATGCCGATTGAGGAACTTCGACTTTACCGAATTGACGCATACGCTGTTTGCCCTTCTTTTGCTTATCAAGAAGCTTGCGTTTACGCGTCACATCACCGCCATAACATTTTGCGGTAACATCCTTACGCAAAGCGGATATTGTTTCTCGAGCGACAATTCTTCCGCCGATGGCCGCTTGTATCGGAATTTTAAACAAATGTCTCGGAATTAAATCTTTCAAACGTTCGCAAATTTGCCGCCCTCTTGCTTCTGCCTCTGTCCGATGGCACAAAAACGCCAGCGCATCGACAGGTTCTTCATTAATTAAAATTTGAACTTTAACCAAATCAGAAACCTGATAATCCGTCAACTCATAATCGAAGCTGGCATATCCGCTCGTAATGGACTTCAATCTGTCATAGAAATCAAAAACAATTTCATTTAAAGGTATTTTATAAACCACCATGGCGCGACTTCCGACATAGGTCAGTTCGACCTGCTCCCCTCGCCTTTCCGTGCAAAGTTTCAGAACAGAACCCAAATAATTATCAGGCACCAAAATCGTTGCTTTAACCATTGGTTCTTCAATAGACCGAATCGTTGACGGATCTGGCATATCCGCCGGATTATGCAACATTATATCACTTCCGTCCGAAAGATGAATTTTATAAGCGACGGAAGGTGCTGTCGTAATAATATCAAGATCAAACTCTCGACTGATACGCTCTTCAATAATCTCCATGTGGAGCAAGCCCAAAAAACCGCAACGAAAACCAAGTCCGAGTGCCTCGGAATTTTCATTCGTATAACTGATACTTGCGTCATTAAGCTTGAGTTTTGCAAGCGCGTCTTTTAAAGCTTCATACTGGCTTGAATCTGTCGGAAACATTGAACAGAAGACAACCGGCACTGACGGCTTAAAACCGGGCAAAGCCTCTTCACAAGGATTTTTTGAATCCGTAATGGTATCTCCCACACTGCAATCACTGACAGATTTAATGCTCGCCGTTATAAAACCGACTTCGCCCGGATAAAGAGCTTCAATATCTTGCATTTTGGGCGTAAAGACACCGACCTTATCAACCTGATATGCGGCCCCGTTAGACATCATCCTGATATTTGTCTTTTTCCTTAATACCCCATCATGAATACGAACCAAAATAATCACGCCGAGATAGCTGTCATACCAACTGTCAATCAAAAGAGCTTTTAAAGGCGCGTTCTCTTCACCGACAGGTGCCGGTAATCGTTCAACAATAGCTTCTAAAAGTTCAGGAACACCTTCGCCGGTTTTTCCTGATGTTTCAATGGCATTAGAAGCATCAAGACCTATCACGTCTTCAATTTGGATTTTAACTTTTTCAGCATCAGCCGATGGCAAATCAACCTTATTCAAAACCGGCAAAATTTCATGATTATTATCAATAGCTAAATAAACATTAGCAAGCGTTTGTGCCTCAACCCCCTGTGTTGCATCCACAACCAAGACACTGCCCTCGCATGAAGCAAGAGAGCGCGAAACCTCATACGAAAAATCGACATGCCCGGGGGTGTCCATTAAATTAAGCTGATAGGTTTGACCGTTTTTTGATTTAAAATTCAAGCGAACGGTCTGTGCTTTAATGGTAATACCGCGCTCTTTTTCAATATCCATCGAATCAAGAACCTGATCCGTCATCTCACGAGCCGACAACCCGCCGCAATATTCAATCATACGATCGGCAAGTGTCGATTTTCCATGATCGATATGGGCAATAATCGCAAAATTTCGTATCAAACTTAAATCAGTCATTGAACATTTTCCTTTTATTGCCTTCATTGATAAATTATTTTTTTAACTTTCGCAATATATTATTGAAAAAAATTAAAAAATATGTTTTAATAAAAGAAATATAAGAATAAAGGAGCTTGATATTATGAAAAAAATGATTGATGTCGATTTTGGATCTTCCCGCTATGATGAGTTGGTTGAGTTAAGATATAAAGTTTTATTGGAACCTTTAGGTCTCAAATTTCTTGATTCTTTCCGCGACAAAGAAATTTCATACTTACATATAGGTTGTATTGAAAGTCTTGATGACAAACTTGTCGGCGGTTTAATTTTGGCCCCTGTCAACAATCATGAAATTCGTTTAATGCAAGTTGCCGTCGATCCTATTTATCAGGGCGAAGGCGTTGGTAGCGCTCTTGTTCAATATGCCATCAAACGCGCGAAAGCCGCCGGATATTCAAAAATCATTATGCACGCGATGCTTTCTGTTGTCGCTTTTTATGAAAAGCTCGGATTCAAACAAGAAGGCACCCTCTTTGAAGAACAAGGCATCACTTTTGCAAAAATGGTCAAAAAGATTTAGGAGACAGATAAATGCCGACCGATAAAGAAATTTTTGAAACCTATGCTCTCAAACGTCTGTCGGAGGGCAATCCGATGTTAGATGATTTTCCGTCTCAAGCATCAGAATCTTTGGCTTATCTTTCTTTAATGAGCGGTGTTGCTGTTTTACCCCCCAACGACACATATCTTAAAACGGAAACGGATCAGTTCGGTGAAAACCAGAAATACTACGTCGAAAACATTACAGACGTCGAATTAATTAAAAAGCGTGCTCAAAACATTGAAAAGATGACGGCAAATTTCTCTTCCGTTCTTGTTAAAAAAATTAAACGATTTGAAGAATACACAAAATACCTTCACACATCGGAACTATCAACTCCTTCTCAAATTTACGAAGATCTTAAAAAAGCCGCAAGAATGTTTAAATCTGACGGCAAAGAACAATCTAAAATTAAAATCCTCCTCAATAAAGAAGCCGCCAAATTAAAACCGAAAATACAATCGAAGAAAACAAATACGCCCACAAAAAAAGAACAGATGCGAAATACCTTTTATGGCATCCTTCAAAATTTGCATAAAACACCGTCCATAAAAGATAGGTTCAATAAATATATAACTCTTTGGCATTTGGCTCCTTATGCCGATCCTCAGGATTTAAAAGGATTTGCATATGAAACCCCTTTCCAAACAACCCCTGACCTAAAAAAGCGTTTTACGACGGAATTGAGACGTGATATTCTTGAAAAACTTTACCCCTTGTCTGCCCGTTTTTCTTCACGCGACGTCATAGAAGGTTGGTACAATATGCTCAAAAAGTATAACAAGGCTTGTTCTCATTTCAGCTCAATCAATGAAAAAGGACAAAGAAGACTTTTAGGTCAAACCGGGGCTTTTGAAAAAGGCGGATTATATGGACCGGACAGCAAGTTCGCAAATCCATCCGAAAACAAAAAAGAAATTGACCTTTCTTTATTTTCCCCAAAAGACTTAGAATATTAAAATAAAAGGGCTGCTCAAAAACAGCCCTTTTATTTATTTTCTGCTTTAAATTAATGGCAGCGGGTTTCTTCCAGCGTTTGCTCGGCCGTAAATGTCAGCTTCTTTGTTTCATCAGAACCTATTTCAACACGCCATTCATACTCACTGCTGTTCTTACCCGAAACAGCACCGGGCAAGCTTTCCATAACAATCTTCGTATTCGAATGCAAGGGCTGTTTGAAGACAACTTCCGCTTTTTTATCTCCGCCGTTATGAAAATCAACGACGACATCATAAGCACGCACCATTTTATAACGCGGACACCTTGCCGTAACGACATCTTTAATAATTTCTTCCGAAACCTTACGAACCTTATCAACTTTGCCGTTAACAAAAACATCAAACATTTTACCGATGGCAAGCTCCATTTTCTCACCTTTAGCAACTTCTCCGATTGAGCTTTCACCGATAAACTGCATATTACCTTTCGAATCATTCTCATAAAAACGGAAAATACCTTTAGGCAACGGAATACCCAAGTTCGATTCCTCTTCATTTTTAATGATATAATAAATAGACGGATGAACCTTTTTAAAATCAGGCGTGCTCTCACCGCTCAAATAAAGGTAAGAATAAAGCCTGCCTTCCTTATGATATTTGACTTCATTTTGCTCAATTAAAGCAAGTTGCTTGGTTTGATTATCTAAAATCGTCGTCCGGTTCGGAAGCGTATAAAGCTGATAAGCACTGAAACTTTCCTGCTCCGGTAAAGACTGCTCTTCAAGGCCGTTGCTAAAAGAATCAGAAAAGCTCGCTGCCTTCATCATCACGGCGCCACGTGCCAAAGTCGGCACATGAACTTCATTAACATCACCGGCAATCAATTGAACTTTTGTATTTTCATACGAAACACCTGATTGGTTATTGATGCTGACCCACCCTGCCAAATCAAGAGTTGTTTCATCTCTAACACTTGCGACATAATTCGTTTTCCATGAAATACCGTTCGTTAAATAGGCAAGCGTAATGTCTTTTAAACCGGCTTGTACACTCGAGATTTTAGCCGCCAAAGTCGGTTTTTGGCTCAAACCCGAAGGAAGTTTATCAAACACCAATCTCCCGTCAAAGGCCGTTTCAATTCCGTAATCAAACTGTAAAACGGGAGCGCCGCCCTGAAAACTGATTAACTTTGCTTTATCAAAAACCTGTGCACCGCTTGTCGGATTTGTCCGAACGGTTTGAACAACCTGCCCGACAGACTTTTCAACAATATTATAAGGAGTCAACAACGCGTAATCATAATTTTGTTCTAAAACATGGATGCCATCACCTAAAATAATGACACTGGTCGGTTTAATCTTTGATGCAACCCCTTCCAAAGCAACTTGATTGACACCTTGCTTAAAATTAACCTTTCGAAAATCTTTAACAAGCGCTAAATCATTATTATAAATACTAATTTCCAAATTTTGCGAAACGGGTTTTTCAACCTCTTGAGCAAAAGATGGAGCAACAAAACCACACAGTAAAACTGTTAGAAGCATTCCGGAACGCATTTGTTTTCTCCTTATAAAAATAAATAACAAGAATAAGATAAAACACAAAAATATCTCTGACAAGAGTTTATCCTGTTTTTTAAGCAAATAAAATCTTGACAAGTTACCTGATCAAGATATGATAAACCCGACAAGTTTTATAATTCTAGCAAAATATACTTATGAAATTATTCTCATTCAAAAAACCTATCGTTTTCAAGGGGAAAACGCCTTTGATTAACGATCTCGCATTGAACCACCGCTACAAAAAGACAAAGCGTTGGCTTATCGTACAGGGTTTCAACGAAGCTTCCAAAAGCTATTATGAAGCCTTCTATTCTCTCAAGGGTGAATTTTGCTTTATCCGTTTAAGAAGAAGCGAACACGGCATCGCGCAGGTGCCTTGGCGTCAAGACTATGATACCTATATCGTTGAAAAGATTGATTGGCTCGGCAACTCATTGACCAAAGTCAACACTTACGCAACGACGAAAGACCATCCCCATCGGCTCATTGAAAAAATCTTTACTTCAGTCATCAACGACAAAAAGGTCGAGAAAAAATTCAAGTTCACCGACGGTAAACTCTCTTCTGAAGGCGAATTCCCGAAATTTCACCTCCGTTATTGGATCAATTAGAAAAAGCCCCGCTTCTTTTCGGCGGGGCTTTGCCTTATTCTGCTTCGTACCCGACGGCTTGAGACACAAGCACTTGCTGATTATTCGGTAATTTTAAGGCTTCGGCAACAGCTTTCTTATCAAACCAAGCTCTGACAACTGTTCCGATATTGTTTGTCGAAGCATATAAATCCACATTCTGATAAGCTGAGCCCGCATGCATAAAAGCAAAGTTCGTCTCTGCGGTCGAGCCCACATAAATCAAAACAAGCGGAACATTTTGCATATAGTCTTGCGTTTGAAACATTGGAAGCAAGCTCTGATCCAAAACCTTATCAAGAGCATTTTCGGTTGCATTATATAAGAATGTTCCTTCCGAATTTGTAACATAAACAGCCAAATCCTGCTCATTTTTGGCGGTCGGAATGGTCCGCCGTCCGTCCTCACGATTAACCCCGTAAGCAACCCATAAAATATTACTTAAAATTTGTCTGTCGATCGGTCTTTTAGAAAAATCTCTCACGGCATGCCTGTCTTGCAAAGCCTGATAAAGTGTCACATCTTCATTGATTTGCGGCGCCGGCAATTCAATCATATCTGCCATGGCAACAGAACTCATCACACCGAATGCGGCTGATAACATCATTGTCTTTTTCATATCTTACTCCGTTTAATTTGATTAAAACTGCTTTAAATATAATCACTCAACATCAAATCGATAAGATATATTTTGAAACTATAAACAAAAAACAGATCTCGGAGAACGCAGTAAATAATAAGAGAGCCTATAAAAAACTTAGAGAATGGTTTAGATAAAGATAAAATAAGAGGCGGGAAAATTTTAGTGTAGACAGACCTACATGAATTTTCCCGCTCTCGTAATTTTAGCTTTAGATAAGCCGTTATATAAGTTTTTACTTTACTTCTTCGAAGTCAGCATCAACAACCTTCTCATCTTGTTTAGATTGCTGTTGTTCGGCTCCTTGAGAAGCACCCTGTTCTGCACCCGGTGCACCTTGAGCACCCTGAGCTTTATACATAGCTTCACCGAGCTTTAACGAAGCCTGCATCAAAGCATCGCTCTTTTCCTTGATGGCAGCCGTATCTGTGCCTTCAAGAGCAGTTTTAACGGCTTGAACGGCTTCTTCAATGGCTGTCTTATCGGCAGCTGAGATTTTATCACCGTTTTCTTTCAAGGTCTTTTCGGTTGAGTGAACCAAAGCTTCTGCCTGATTGCGCGTTTCAACTTCTTCTTTCTTTTTCTTATCGGCTTCCGCATTCATTTCGGCATCTTTAACCATCTTTTCGATATCGGCATCAGACAAACCGCCCGAAGCTTGAATACGAATAGCCTGCTCTTTGTTTGTAGCCTTATCTTTGGCCGAAACGTTCACAATACCGTTCGCATCAATATCAAACGTTACTTCAATTTGAGGCATACCGCGCGGTGCCGGCGGAATACCGACCAAATCAAATTGCCCCAAAAGCTTGTTATGAGCCGCAATTTCACGTTCACCTTGGAAAACGCGAATGGTAACGGCCGTTTGTCCGTCTTCTGCCGTTGAGAAAACTTGAGATTTGCGTGTCGGAATGGTTGTATTACGATCAATCAAACGTGTGAACACACCGCCCAATGTTTCAATACCCAAGGAAAGCGGGGTAACATCAAGAAGCAAAACGTCTTTAACGTCGCCCATCAACACACCGCCTTGAATAGCGGCACCGACAGCCACAACTTCATCAGGGTTAACACCCTTATGCGGTTCTTTACCGAAAATCTCTTTAACTTTTTCCTGAACCTTCGGCATACGTGTCATACCGCCGACCAAAATAACTTCGCTGATATCAGACGCCGACAACCCTGCATCTTTCAAGGCTTTTTTGCAAGGCTCAACCGTCTTGTCAATCAAATCATCAACGAGTGATTCGAGTTTTGCACGTGTCAATTTAATGTTAAGGTGTTTCGGCCCTGTAGCGTCCGCTGTAATAAACGGCAGATTAACATCTGTCTGCGTTGCGGAAGAAAGTTCGATTTTTGCTTTTTCGGCAGCTTCTTTCAAACGTTGCAAAGCAAGCCTGTCGTTTTTAAGGTCAATACCCGATTCTTTCTTGAATTCTTCAGCCAAGAAGTTAACAATACGTTGGTCAAAGTCTTCACCGCCGAGGAATGTATCACCGTTTGTCGACTTAACTTCAAAAACGCCGTCACCGATTTCCAAAATAGAAATATCAAACGTACCGCCGCCAAGGTCATAAACCGCAATTGTGCCTGTTGCTTTTTTATCCATACCGTAAGCAAGTGCGGCAGCCGTCGGCTCGTTGATGATACGCAAAACATCAAGCCCCGCGATTTTACCGGCATCTTTTGTTGCCTGACGTTGAGAGTCGTTAAAATAAGCCGGAACGGTAATAACAGCCTTTTCGATTTTTTCGCCCAAATAAGCCTCGGCATATTCCTTAATTTTCTGCAAAACAATCGCCGAAACTTGAGACGGTGCATATTTTTGGCCTTTAACCTCAACCCACGCATCTCCGTTATCGCCTGAAATAATCTTAAACGGCGCTGTTGCCTTGTCTTTTTGAACCTCAGGCGAATCATATCTGCGCCCGATCAAACGTTTAATGGCAAACAACGTGTTTTCGGGGTTTGTTACGGCCTGACGCTTTGCAGCCGCACCGACCAAACGCTCATTGTCCGTAAAAGCAACCATTGAAGGCGTTGTTCGCGCACCTTCGGAGTTTTCCAAAAC
>DBVW01000014.1:34014-34165 GCA_002308495.1 Alphaproteobacteria bacterium UBA1254 | reverse complement strand
AAGTAAAACAAGTTCGTTTAATTGATAATTTAGGTGAAAACAGAGGCATCGTTTCAATCAAAGAAGCCTTAGAGATTGCAGACCAGGCCGGTCTTGACTTAATCGAAATTTCCCCTCAGGCCACGCCCCCTGTTTGTAAAGTTTTAGATTA
>DBVW01000014.1:33249-33947 GCA_002308495.1 Alphaproteobacteria bacterium UBA1254 | reverse complement strand
GATACGCACGATTACGAAGTTAAATTAAAACAAGCTAAAAAGTTCTTATCTCAAGGTGATAAAGTCAAATTCACCCTGCGCTTTAAAGGAAGAGAATTAAGCGCCAACAACATGGGAAAAGAGCTCCTTGATAAAATCATCGAAGATTTGGATTTGATCGGAAAAGTCGATTCGGCGCCCAAACTTGAGGGCAAACAAATGTCAATGATGATTTCTCCGGCTTAAGAAGAAAAACAACAAAATAAAAACCCGCACATCAAAGTGCGGGGCCTTATTTTAATTATCTGTCTCGTTCTGATGAAACTTTAGGCGCAAGATTATTTTTAGCCTTCTCTTTTTCTTCCTCTTTAGCCTTAAGCTTAGCTTTTGCCGCCTCTTCACGTTTTTGAACATTTTTCCATTTCAATTCTTCCGGACGTTCATAGAATAAGCCGGCGTGCTCAAGAGGCAAATCAAGCTTTTCAATCTCATTATGTGCCAAAACAGTATTAATACGCGAAACCGAACCTTTAANNCTGCGGAAAGATAAAACCACCGAGCAAAACATCATCCGGACGATGTGCTCGCGATTCATCATCTGTTTTGAAAGCTTTAATAATTTTATCTTCCATACGATGAATCTGCCTGTCGAGCAATGTATTATAAATTAAGGTAATATCATACGTCGTCAAATCTTTTAGCGATTTGGCAGGATTAAT
>DBVW01000014.1:33059-33241 GCA_002308495.1 Alphaproteobacteria bacterium UBA1254 | reverse complement strand
AGACAGCTTCCTTCTTTCTTCCGGCATAATTTTACCATCGCGCAAACAAGCATCCAAACGCGCTCCGATATGCTGTTTCGGATCAGCAAAATAAATATCAAATGTCTCACGCAATGTCTGCATTGCACCCAAAGTTGTTGCCGCACCTGTTTTTTCATTGCGGCTGCCTTCCTCAATTTTAG
>DBVW01000014.1:9313-33054 GCA_002308495.1 Alphaproteobacteria bacterium UBA1254 | reverse complement strand
AACCACGATTTCATGCAAACCGCCTGTCGCGTTATACGCCTTTCTAAAGTTGTCAAAATCTCGATCAAGCTTTGCTTTGGTTAAATCGTCATATTGCTTCATCAACAGCTTTTTAGCTTCATTTTTATGATCTTGAATAAATGTTTGATCACTCGTTGCCAATGCCTTGCCACTGTTTNNGTGCATTTTCTTCCCACTGTTCCATCAAACGCTGTTCAAACTCGGCATACTCTTGTGTTGTAAGCTTCGCCCTTGCCTCTTTGAGCATAGTTTCGGCTTTTTGAGTATTAATACTGCAACCTGTCGGCACAATACCTTTTTGTGCACACGCAATCATCCATGTATTTTTATCACAGTTAGGCAAATTTTTCAAATTAAGGTGTGTAATACCTGTCTTTTTAATTTCGCCCATAAAATCGCCTGCCAATCCGGCATCCATCGGCTTCCCGCCGGGCGTTCCGTAACCGAAATAAAATTTACCGTTATTATCTTGAGAAACATAGAGTCTGCATAAAAACGTTTGTTTATGAACATTTTTATTTTTTTCATCATATTTACCATCATTTTTATAGTTATCCGGATCTTCTGTCGGATAAATACTGAAAACATGTGTCAAACGCCCGTCAATTCTTTTCGTATGTTCCCAATAAGAAAGGCCTTTTCTTTTATGCAGATCACCAGTCAAAAATTTATTGATGTTCTTAACCACATCATTAAGAGAAACGTCTTCTTTCTTTGAATCTTTTAATTTTTGAGCAGCTTCTTCAGCGGCACCGCTCAAATCCGACGTATCCGTTTTAACGTTAACTTCATCAACCAAACTGTAATAATCGTCGCTTTTAATTTCTTCTTCATCTTCGCTCGGTTTTGCGGGCCCTGGATTTTCAGCCATGTTTTTAGCTTGCAATTCTTGATATTTTTCAAACAAATCAGCAAGCTTGGCATCTAAATCGACAACGCCGTCTTTCATCGGAATATCAAGCCCGAAAGTCGAAAACCCGTATCTGTGGCAAAATTCAAAAATACGATTTAATTTTTCTTCATTAAGACGGCCAATGGTTTCATCAGGAATATAAATTTGACCGATCATTTGCTCCGGTTCATCTTTTTCTGCCGTCTGAGGCGCGGCTTTTAAAGCCGACAAAGAAAACTTTGTCCCGTCTTCAAAGGCACACTCGAGTTCAAGTTGTTCTTTTTTATCTCTGACATCATATTCCTCAAGTTCAACTTTCGGTCTGCGATAATCAACTGCCTTAAAATCAAACGAAACCGTTCGCCCTTCTTCATAATCGCCGTTAGCAAGCATCATAACCTGATACAAAGCGCAAAACTCATCTCCGTAATCCCGCAAATACTGCTCCTGACGCGCCAACTCACTTTTTTTATCTTCAAAAACAGCCAAAGACTTTAACACGGAAGCGACTCTCTCACGAGAATATTCCTCAAAGTTATGAACGATATTACCTGTTTCAAAACAATTTCTAACCATTAAAAATCCCCTAAATTCTTAAGGTGTAAACCTATAAGAAGAATAACATATTTTTTTAATCCTTGCAATACATTTTATGACAAAATTATGAAGAAAAGGTATACAAACGTATTTTTGCCATTCCGTATACCCTTTCATCAAACAATTTAAAAAACTCAGGCAAATCAAGATCTTCATTATATCTTGTCTCAACAACACAGACCGCACCTGTCGTCACGTTCCCGGCCAATGCGATGTTTTTCAAAGCTTTTTCGTTCAAACCTTTATCATAAGGTGCATCCGAAAAAATTAAATCGTATTTGCCTTTAAGGCGCAGAGGCTTTGTAACATCCGAGCATAAAACATTGATTTTATCTTTTTCCGAAGAAAACAAAGCAACATTTTTTAAAACCAGTTCCGTATTTTTATCGACAAAACACACCTCATCCGCCCCTCTTGAAAGAGCTTCCAAACCCAAAGCCCCGGTTCCGGCGAAAACGTCCAAAACCTTCCGATTTTCAACGCCGCCAATGACCGAATATAAAATATTAAAAATCGCCTCTCTTGCCCTGTCCGAAGTCGGACGGACATCATAGTTTTTAAGCTCTATTAACTTTTTGCCTCTATATTTTCCGCCAACGATTCTCATAGTTCAAACCGCCCACCGAGCTGTTCTTTCAAAACTTTTAGCGGCACCTCTTTGACTTCGCCTTTTTTCAAATTGCCCAATTGAAACGGTCCGTATGAAATTCTGATCAAACGCGCCACTTCTAAGCCGATAAAAGCCATAAGCTTTCTGATTTCTCTGTTTTTACCCTCGTTCAAAGTAACGCTGAGCCACGTATTTGTTCCCGTTTTTTGTTCAATTGCAATTAAAACTTTGCCGTAAGAAACGCCGTCTATCACAACCCCTTTACTCAAAGCGCTTAATTTTTCTTCTTCTACTTTCCCGTGCACTCTCACGCGATATCTGCGCGACCATGCATTTTGGGGCAACTCCAGCTCGCGTGAAAGATCTCCGTTGTTTGTTAAAAGCAAAAGCCCTTCCGAATTCAAATCAAGCCGACCCACACTGATTACTCTCGGCATTGTCGGTGGCAAAGCCGCAAAAACGGTATCTCTGTTTTTTTCATCTTTATGCGTTGTAACAAGCCCGACCGGTTTATAATAAAGCCAAAGCCTTGTTCGTTCCGGTTCTTTTAGCTTTTCTCCGTCAAACAAAACAACTTCATTACCTTCAACATTAAAAGCCGGCGTTTCGACAATCTTGCCGTTAACGCTTACTCTTCCCTGCAAAATATAAGCCTCTGCTTCGCGTCTTGAGCAAACACCTGTCCGTGCCATAAACTTTGCCAATCTTTGAGCCATTTTAACTTTCCTTTATCAAATCTGCGTTACTATACCCTAAAGCAAAACAAAAATCAAAGGATATTTCATGAACGCCGAACAATACATGCACATTGCCTTAAAACAAGCACAAAAAGCCTTTTTAAAAGACGAAGTACCGGTCGGCGCCGTGATTGTCGAAAACAAAACAGGCAAAATTATATCAAGAGCCTATAATCAAACCGAACATTCTCTTGATCCGACGGCTCATGCCGAAATTTTAGCCATCAGAAAAGCCTGTAAAAAATTAAAGTCAAAACGCTTATGGGGATGCTCTTTATTTGTTACGCTTGAACCCTGCACAATGTGTGCCTCCGCCATTTCCCATGCTCGGATTGAAAATTTGTTTATCGGTGCTTTGGATGAAAAAGGCGGCGCCGTTATAAACTCAATCCGTTTTTTCGAAAGCCGAATCTGCCATTTTACACCGCGAATCGAAACTGAAATTCTTGAAAAAGAGTCTTCTGAGATGCTTAAAAGCTTTTTTAAAAACAAACGCACTTCATAAACATTCACAAATAATCAATTTTTTTTTAATTCATCCGAGACCGAAAATTAAAAGAAAGCAAAAAAAACTCAAAAGAACAAACAGAGAACAGTTAATAAAATCCTAAAATTTTCCATTGATTCCCATAAATTACCATGATATACCATAAGTATGGTAAAATAATTTTTTGGGGAATACAGCCTTGAGAAAAACATTTCTCTTTATGGATACCGTCATTAACAAGGTCGATTCGAAAGGTCGTGTTTCCTTGCCTGCCGATTATCGCGCAATCGTTAAAGAACTCGGCTCTGAAATTGTATGTTACCGCAGTCTTGTTTCGCCGTGCATTGAAGGTTGCACCGAAGATCTTCTTGAAAAACTTGCCGCCGAAATTGAAGACTCGAATGATTTCTTTTCACAAACACAAGATGACTTAACAAATCTCATTTTCGGCGATGCCAAACGTTTTACTTTTGACAGCACGGGGCGAATTGTTTTAAGCGAAAAACTCTTAAAACACGCTCAAATTAAAGACACGGCCGTTTTCGTCGGCAAAGGACGTAAATTTCAAATTTGGTCGCCTGAAAATTGGGCTAAAGAAGAAGAAAGAATCAGAGCGGAAGTCTTGAAAAAGCGCCCTGTTTTAAATGCTCGCAAAACAGGAGAAAACGCTTAAAATGAACATCACGCAAAAACATATTCCCGTTATGTTAAATGAGGTTTTAGAAAACCTTAATCCAACATCAAAAGGGGTTTATGTCGATGCCACATTCGGTTTTGGCGGCTACACAACGGCCATTCTTGAAAAAGCGCCCTGTAAAGTCATTGCCATAGACCGTGATCCGAGTGTTCGGACAAGAGCCGAAGAAATAGAAAAAAAATACAAAGACAGATTCGAATTTCGATTAGGTAAATTTTCAAATTTAAAAGAATTCGTCAACACTCCCGTTGACGGAATTGTTTTTGACATCGGCGTGTCATCAATGCAACTTGACGATGCGGACCGGGGGTTTTCCTTCTCAAAAGAAGCAAAGCTTGATATGCGCATGTCTTCCTCCGGTGCCAGCGCATATGACATGATAAACACCCTCTCTCAAGAAGAGCTTGCCGATATTTTATATAAATTCGGCGAAGAAAAAAAATCACGTCAAATTGCTCAAAAGATTGTTGAAAGACGCCAAAAAAAGCCTATTGAAACAACCACGGAGCTTGCCGAAATCATCTATCAGGTGGTTCATAAAAAAGCGGGACAGACAGATCCCGCAACACGTTCTTTTCAAGCCATTCGAATAGCCGTTAACGACGAACTCAGCGAGCTTGAACAGGGCTTAAAAGCAGCTTCCGAACTTTTAAAACCTGAAGGAAGGCTCGTTGTTGTTGATTTTCATTCGCTCGAAGATCGCATAGTCAAAAACTTTTTCAAATCAAACTCAGCGCCGAAAGTTCATATTTCAAAATATGCAAAGCCGGTTCAAAAAACAAACAAAATCTTTTCATTCGTCTCAGATGTGATTGCACCGCAAAGAAAAGAAATAGATTCAAACCCACGTGCACGTTCTGCCAAACTTCGTTTTGGCATTAAAAACAAAGGAGAAAAAGATGTTTAATACAAGAAACGCCCTCAATGCTTTATGGTTTACTTTAGCTTGTGTTGTTATTTTCGGATGTTTCATTTTAAAAAACCAAGTGCACGATTTGGAAAATGAGCTTGCAAAAATCAATCGAAACATTGCTTCCGATATGCGCAACATTCATGTCCTAAAGGCGGAATGGGGACGTTTGAACACGCCGGCACGCTTAAGAAAACTGGCACAAGAACATATTTCTTTAAATAATTTACGAGCTGAACAAATTATTAACTATTCTGCGTTACCATTTGAAAACGAATCCTCTTCGGTAACCGTTGCGGTATCCGACAGCAAGGATTTAAAACAATTGGTTAAAACGCAGCGTTAGTTAATAGAGGAAAAAGTGCTTCCCTTAAGTTTATCAAAAAACAAAAAAAATAATTTTTACAACTTAAGACCTCAACCAAGCCTTGGCATTGGCAATTTTATGCTTGAAGAAAATCAAAACATATCTGCGATTCAAACTTGCAGAAATCGCATGATTTGGCCTGTGATTTTCTTTTTTCTGATTTATTTGATTATCACAATTCGCGTTTTTTTCGTCTGTCTGCCCCACGGCATCAAAATTTCTCTTCCCGAAGAAGATATGACCGAACACGAAATCAACGTTCAATCCCCCATTTCAAGGGCCGACATTCTTGATCGCAACGGTGCCATCATCGCAACTTCTTTACCAACCGTCAACCTCTACGCCAATCCAAAAAAAATCCAAGATGCAAAAGAGGCTGCCCTAAAGCTGTCCTCTCTGTTTCCCGAAATAAGCTACGATGAAATATATGCCAAACTGACAAAGAAGCGCAGTTCTTTTTCAATGATCAAGCATGATCTTTCTCCCGCCCAACAAGCCAAAGTCAATGCTTTGGGCATTCCTGCTCTTGAATTTCAAACAAGCGAAAAACGCGTTTATCTCCACAACAACCTTTTTGCCCACGTTTTAGGCTACACCAACATCGACAATGTCGGACAGTCCGGCATTGAAAAATTCATGCACAAACGCTTAACAGAATCGTCAAAACCCTTGGAACTGACGGTTGACATGGGCATCCAAGACACCATTCGTCAAGAGCTTGAAAATGCTGTCGAAAAATTTAAAGCAGCCGGTGCCGCCGCTATTTTAATGGATATTAATTCGGGCGAAATTATTTCTCTTGTTTCTTTGCCTGATTTTAACCCCAACATTAAAATTCCGGTCGGTGAAAAAGCCCTTTTCAACTTTATTACCCAAGCCACTTACGAACCCGGTTCTGTTTTCAAAACATTTAACACCGCACTTGCCCTCGAAAGCGGAAAAATTAAGCCCACCGACAAATTTGATGCCACAAAGCCCGTCATCATCCAAAAACGTAAAATCAGCGATGATCACCCCAAAAACAGTTGGCTGACGGTTGATGAAATTCTGACTTATTCTTCAAACATCGGTTCGGTCAAAATGGCTGAAAAAGTCGGCAAAGACGGACAGCGAAAATTCTTGAAAAATCTTGGTTTCTTTGAAAAAGTACATGATTTTGAAATTCCCGAAATAGGCAGACCTCTCTTTCAAAGCGAAAAAGATTGGGCGCCGATTACCGTCGCAACCGTTTCTTACGGACACGGCATATCCGTCACCCCGCTTCATATCATCACGGCTTTTTCCGCTCTTGTCAACGGCGGCATTTATCACAATCCCACACTTATTAAATCGGCAACTCCGAAAGTTTCAAAACGCGTTATTTCCGAATACACTTCCGAACAGATGAGACAAATGCTTCGCAACGTCGTTTTATACGGCACCGGCAAAAAGGCTGATGTTGCCGGTTACGAAGTCGGCGGAAAAACGGGAACAGCAAACAAAACCGATAAAGGCTCTTATGCCAAAACACGCGTTACAAACTCGTTTGTTTCAACTTTCCCCACATCCGATCCGAAATATGCGCTTCTTGTTATTATTGACGAACCGCAAGGCATCAAAGAAACCTGGAACCAGCGCGCGGCAGGTTGGAATACCGTGCCGACAACGGGCAAAATCATTGCACAAATTGCGCCCCAGCTTGGCTTAAAAGCAAATTTTGATGTTGAAACACAACGTGCCCACATCAAAGCAGTCCAATAACGCTCTCCGACCACTTTTTTCTACTCTTTCTTTCATCTGCAAAGTAAAAACCTGTGGAGTAACAAAAAATTCACAAAAAAAGCCTTTACTTTGGCTGTTTTTTTAAATATACTTTTAAAAAGGAAATTTCTGTTGCTTACCAAAAATCTTCTGGCAAGCGGTTTATATTTTGAAAAAGGAAAAGACATATGTCAGTACAAAAGCTTATAAGCGTCCTCAAAATTTTTATTTTTGCAATTCTTTTAACAGCGTCTTCAAAAGTCTTTGCTCAAGCCGAGCTTCAATGCGAGCCTGTGCCGAACTGTGAAGATTTGGGCTATCAGCAGGAAGTTGAATGTCCGAACGGCGCTTACGTTGCCTGCCCGTTTGATGCTTCCTACAAAAAATGTGTGAACAAAAGCTGTGCTGATCTTGGTTTTTCCACAACCGACAAATCCCGCTGGTGCAAAACGATTGTTCCTTGCCCGACTGATTTGGCGTACACCCTTTGCGCCGAGCTTGACCCTTGCGCGAGCTACAACCTGACATTTGATCAATCTTTAACCTATGATCCTCATTGTTATCATTGCACCGTCTGCAACAGCGGCTCCGGCGATCGTTACAAATGCGACGTTCAGCTCCAACAAGATTATGTTATCTTGGATGGCGTCTGCACGTTTGATCCCTGTAACGGTCAAATGAAAGATGACATTTATGACTTTGTCTTTGTTCAAAACGTTGTTCCGTCCGTCAATCCGGGCTCATTGCACTTTAACTTGAACCATTGCTTTGACTGCACAAGCTGCACAAAGCAAGACGGCACAAAAATGTGGACCTGTGTTCAAGATGTTGAAGACGGCTACTTTTTAAGAGGCGATATGGGCGAAATATCAGAGGGGCACAGTGTTGCGTCAGTATTCTCAGGCAACGGCTCTGACGGAAGTCCTGTCTTTTCGCTGGATTATTCAGTTATTCCGACTTATGAGGCTTGCCTTCAAGATCCGACCATATCCGTTGGCGGAAATTTTGGTCTTCCTTCGTTCACCCCGACAGATCCGCAACAAGTTTTGGAACGCTGTAGCTTAATGTTTGCAACAACCGAGTGCCGTCTTGATGCCTGTCGTGACTATCGCCTGCCTGAAAACTTGGCTGTCGGCGACGCAGCAAACTGCTATGATTGCACTCAATGCTCGACGACCGATACTTCCCAAGCGCCTCTTTACGCAGGTTATTGGAAATGTGAAGTCAATGAAAAGAATGATTATCGCCTGATAGACGGCGAATGTTTGCAAGACCCCTGCCCGGGCTTTAACGTAACCCAAGCCGAATATGAGACCAAATACGGCTCTGAAAATGGGCAGCATTGTTACGATTGCTCAAAGTGCAACAACGAAGATTCAAACCATAACGGTAACTGGAAATGCACTGTAAAACAAAACATCGAAAGCCCTTATAGCTTAAACGCAACTGGCGAATGCGTCAGCGATCCTTGTGCCGGATATGACTTGACTCAACAACAAAAAAATACTTTCTTAAACCAAGGCGAAAATTCACACTGCTATAGTTGCAACCGTTGCACCATAAGATCATCGGCTTATTATAACAAATGGAAATGTTCCCCGAAAGATCCTGTTGATGAACATTATCATCTTGTCGGCGATGTTTGTGAACCGGATCCGTGTTTAGGTTACGACATTTCGCCTGCAGACTTTCCTTCATATAACACAACACAAAACAAAAAATGTTTCCAATATACACAATGCCAAGATCCATCATCTGACTTCTACGGCTACTATAAACAAGAAACAAGATCTCCATTAACATGGGGCTATTACATTGAAGACGGTCAATGCTTAAAAGACCCGTGCTATGACGATTACGACATTTCATCATCACAGCTCCGAAACTATGATGAACATTGTTATAATTGCGAACGATGCCCATATTCTCCGTCAGGTAAATTAACCAACTACTATAAATGCGAAGCATCAGTTGATCTCGGCTATGAGCTCGTAAATGGTAGTTGTTTGATGCAACCTTGTGCCGATTATACATACACTGAAACAGAGAAAGCTGCTTACATACGAGATCTTGGACCTTATGCAGAGATGTGCGTCGAATTCGAAAAATGCAACGATCCGAATGCTCCTGATGAATTTAAAAACAATTATAAAGTAACCTTTTTATCTATTCAAGAAAATGGTTATACGTGGCACATTAATGATCAAAATGAATGCGTTTTGTGTGATCCCGGCTACCTGTGTCGTGAAAGAGATCCAGGACCTGTCGCCTGCACATCAGGTAATGCAGAATTCTACGAATATTGCGATGTAACTGAGTATTGTTTCAACAACCAAGACGTAACAGCTCCTAATGAACACTTCCATTTAAGTGCGTGTTCTCAAGGAACCGGCAGATGCTATGCCCCAAAACAAGGCACTGCTTCTATCTCAAATGGCGCTAATTACTGGCAAACGCACTTTTCTTGCAAAACAGTTAACTTAAAAACCATTCAGTTTTATCAATTCTTATCGCAGACTGATTGCCGCCCGGATTGCGAATGTAACTGCAACCCGATATATAACACAATAAAATGTAAAAATGCCAATGATACAGCATCCTATTGTTTTGGCACAGACTCCAACGGCTTTAGTTGCAATGCTATGTCCGATCCGGGATGCACACCAACAAAAATCGGTAGCTATTATTACTGTGACACCTGTAACGATACTTATCAATGTGAATTAATAAACAGCACTTACTACGATGACGATGGTGAAGTTGTCCCCAGTCTCTCCGGATGCGCTATTAACCTTTTACCCGAAAACCATTGTGCAGCTTCTTCCCCTGCTCCATCAAACTGCACATGGAGAATAAGCTCTAGTGTTCAGCAAAGAGGTCTCTATTTTGTAAAAGATGTATGCACAAACTCAGAAATCAACAAAAAAATCGTATACACCGCTTCTTGCACCCAAAAAGCTAATGACTGCGAAGGCGGTATTCCTCCCGCTTACAACAGAAAAACAAATAGAGCTATGGAAACATGTCTTTCAACAAAGAAACCTTATACCTATGCATACGATTCAAACGGAGAATTGCTCCGTGATGAAGATGGTAATTTAGTTAAGCTTTATGGTGATGATGCAAACCCTGTTTATTGCGGCGGTTATACATACTATGACGGTTGTGATGATCCAACTTCCTGCGAAGAAACCTGCAAATATAGTAAAGAACCTCCGTACACTAGTTACAACAAATGCGATTACTGGTCACTTAACAGAGGAACAACCCCAACTTCAACGACACACAAGGGTCAAGAACCATATATGAAAAAATGCGAACAAGTTTGTTCAAACAAAGACATTTGGTATTTTTCAAAATGTTGGGGTCTAGAAACAGATAAAGATTGTTCTGGTAACGCTCCTGTTGCAGCCGGTCTATTAGAAAATCCTTGTCCAACAGGTTACAAGCCTGGCGGAAGGACTGTCGAATGTGGCGGAAACATTTATGCTGAACGTTGTATCCAAGAATGTAACTACAATGATACAGCAGAATCCTGCACTGCACTAGGCTTATGCTTTGAGGAAAAATGCCGCAACGAACAAGGTCAAGTTTTCGGTCAATGCGTAGACTGCTGATAACTTTCATCATCTTTCAAAAAGGGCGCCTTCCGCGCCCTTTTTCTTTTCTATCATGCCTCAAGCGAAGCGAGATAAGGCATCCACAAAACAAACCATCCCATCCTTATGTCACCCCTCAGACATTTTAAACTGTCATCCCTTGCACGCCACTTTTCCTTGTCACCCCTCAAGCCCTTTAAACTGTCATACTTCGCGCGCCACTTTTCCCTGTCATCCATTGACCTGCGCTGCGCGTCAGGTCATCAAGGGATCTAGAAGCCGGCGTCGTGCCGTCAGGCACACTTAACGCCGCTTCCTTATTCCCGTCACCCCTCAAGGCACAAAATGCCGAAAATAAAGCATCCACAAAATATCAAATTCTTTCTTTAATTTCCCCCTCTTGATTAACATTTTTTTTATAATATCTGACATATAATCAGCCCATCAAATTTGATTAAAATATATGAAAGGGTTTTCTCATGAGTTTATTTCCGCAAAAAACGGACGATTCGGCTCCCAAAGCGCCTGAGCGCCCGGCAATGCACACACCGCAACCGGCACCTGCCGAAGCTCCAGCACCTCAGGCAGCTCCTGCACCTCAAGCAGCCTCTGCGCCGCATCCCCAGCCGCGTCCTGCCGCGCCATATATTCAAATGCCTCGTCCTCGTGTCTTAACGCCCGAGCAACATCTTGAACGCATCAAAGCTCAGCTTGCCGAAGCCGATAAAATTCCTGATTTAATCCCCTGCGAACACTTGGGAAAAATCAACGATGTGCCGTTTTCCGATGTTTACATCACCCCTGATAAAAAATGTTATACTTGGGCGGCAAAATCCGACGCGGGTTTAAAAGTCGTAACTTTTGAAGACTATCCCGAATTTTTGCAACAGCTTGAAGCGACTTTTGATGGCAAAAACCGTTCATACCTTTTAACCTACCACGGACGCCACTACCGTGTTGAGCGCACGATTTCCGGTGATGGTCCGCAGTTCTGCGCACGTAAAATGCCTGTAACCGTACCAAATTTAAAAAGCCTTGGACTTCCGATCGGCTTATATAAATATTTGCTTTCTTTGTCCGGTCGTTCGGGACTTATTTTGCTTGCCGGCCCGACCGGTTCAGGTAAGTCAACGACAATTTCTGCCTTACTCCAAGAATATTTAACACAAAAAGGCGGCTATTGCTTCACCATTGAAGACCCGATCGAGTTGCCGCTTGACGGTGTTTATTTAACCCCTTCCGGCGAACTCGGACTTTGCAAACAAACAACCCCGCCGGACGGCATTTGGCAAGAAGGTATTAAATCGGCCCTTCGTTCAAAACCGCGTTATATCTACCTTGGTGAGATTCGTGATCCGAACGTTGCTTCCGAAGCTTTGCGTGCCGCCACATCAGGACACTTGGTGTTGTCAACCATTCACGCGAACAACGTTTCGGACTCAATCAACTCTTTGGTAAAATACGCAGCCTCTTCCGGCATTTCCGAAGAAATGGCATTCGAACTTGTTGCCAACGGTTTCTTGGGTTGCCTCCACCAAATCCTGTCAGGTGCACCGAAAAAAATCAGCGTAACCTATGTTTTTGCAAACCCTGATTTAAGTGCGGGCTGCCAAGTTCGAAGCATGTTCCGAAACGGAAAATTAAACTTGTCAACGGTTATGGAACAACAAAAAATCAAAATGGATAAGGGCATGCCCTTGTTCTAAAAATTATTATAAATGTTGGCTCGAAACACCGCCTGATGTGCGGTGTTTTTTTCGTCTTTATATCATCTCTTGAGCTGTGTTTCGCACCTTTCTTTTGTCTCCCCCCCACCAAAGCACAAAACATCAAAGATGAGAGATTAAAAAAAAACATCGCCTCTTTCTCGTCTCCGTCTCTTAAAATTAAAACTTTTGTTTATATTTATTTTATTTTTATTGAAAAGTTGATTTTTATTGCTTAAATTTCATCTTGTATTAGTTGTATTGCAATTAAGTTCTTTTGCAAGTTTCTTGCAGAAGAGATGTTATTAAAAACCATATGGAGAAAATATATGAAAAAAATTTTAGGTTTATTTTGTGCAATGTTAGCTCTGTCTGCTTGTTCTTCTTTTAGTTCAAACGGCGGATTGTTCGGCGGTAGCGAATGCGAAGCTAAAGAAGCACGTGACTTCATGGCAAATGCTGAAGATCGCGTATTCTTCGCTTTAGACAGCTCTGCTTTAACATCTAACGCTCAAGAAGTATTAGACACACAAGTTAACTGGTTAACAGCTAAACGCCACAACAAAACCAACGTTATCGTTCAAGGTTACTGCGATGAACGCGGTACACGTGAATACAACTTGGCTTTGGGTGAACGCCGCGCTAACGCCGTTAAAGAATACTTAGTATCTCACGGTGTTGATGCAGACCGCATCTCGACAATCTCTTACGGCAAAGAAAGACCTGCCGTTTTGGGTAGCAACGAAGCTGCTTGGGCTCAAAACCGTCGTGCCGTTACAGTTGTTCGCACAAGCGACATGTAATCTAAAGCACAAAAGGCTTAAAAACGCATTCTTTAATTTGAAGAATGCGTTTTTTTTATCTTGTTAAAATAAAACTTTTCGTTTATATATAAAAGCATTAAAGATTTTACAAACGAGGTTTCAAATGAAAAAAGCGCTTATTATTTCTTGTCTTTTAGTTTCTGTCTTGGCTTGCCCGAAGGTAAATGCCCAAATGCCCGACCTGCAAAGCCAAATTGATTCGATCAAAGAAGAATTGATTATCTTAAACCGCAAAGTTTACCGCGACCAAGCCGATTCTGCCGTCAGTGTAACATCTTCCGGCTCGGCAAATTTAGGCGAATATGATGAAATCATTCGTGGTTTAAATGGCAAAGTCGAAGAGCTTGAATATAAGATTAAACAGCTTGATTCGCGTATTTCAACCTTAAACAATGACTTTGAAACGCGTTTTAACATGTTAGAGGGCAAACCGATTGCCGCCGCTTCGGGCTCACTCAGCGAAACAAAAAAATATGACACAGCCGTTGCAAACGGTGCCCCGAAATCAATTGTCGGCGATGCCATAACATCAGGCTCCTTAAAAGACCTCGGCGGAACGCAAGAGTCGGTTGACAGCCTCTATAAAAAAGGCTTAGAAGCCTTAAAATCAGGCGACACAGCTGCTGCCGAGCAACATTTTCAACTGATTTTAGATCACTACGGCTCTGACAAATTGGCATCAAATGCGCAATATTGGCTTGGCGAAGTTTACTACAAAGACGGCAACTATGCCAAAGCCGCAGTCGCTTTCGGTAAAGGCTATGAAAACTACAAAAACGGCAACAAAGGCGCCGACAGCTTATATAAACTCGGTCTTTCAATGTCTATGCTCGGAAAAGATCCCGAAGCCTGCGCCGCTCTTAAAAACGTAGCTGTTGAGTTCCCGAAAGCCGATGCCGAACTCAAAAACAAAGCCAAATCCCAAGCTCAAAAACTCGGATGCAAATAAAATATGTTTCAAGACTTTCTTGAAAGACACAACCTCAAACCTCAAAAACTGGCCGTCGGCGTTTCGGGCGGGGCTGATTCGCTTGGTGCTGTTTTAATGTTAAATGACGAGCTTTCTAAAAAAGGCTATCAGATTATTGCCCTAACGGTTGATCACGGCTTGCGTTCAAGCTCTTCAAAAGAAGCCGCCTACGTTAAAAAATTGATGAAACAACATAACATCGAACACCACACACTTGTTTGGAAAGGCTCAAAACCGAAAACAGGCGTTGAAGAAGCCGCACGCCAAGCACGTTATAAACTTATCAGCGATTGGTGTCAAAAAAACAAAGTTTCTTATTTAATCACGGCGCATCACCTTTTTGACCAAGCCGAAACATTTTTCATGCGTCTTCATCGCGGCAGCGGCTTAGACGGTTTATGCGGCATGAAAGAAAAAAGCCAAATCGAAAACCTTATCATTTTGCGCCCGTTTTTAAAAACATCACCCGAAACTTTTAAGGCTTATCTGAAAAAGCGCCATATTGATTGGGTTGAAGATGAAAGCAACAATGATGAGCGTTTGCTTCGCGTTCGGGTTCGCCGCTTTTTGCCTCTTTTAGAACAAAAAACGGGCATCTCAGCGCTTCAAATTGCCGAAACAATGTCAAGATTACAGCTTTCGAGAGATTATTTTGAACAAAAAATTCAAAGCCTTGTTCAAAACAACTTCAAATCTTGGGCACCGAATGCCTTGAGTTGCAAAAAAAGCTTTTTCTTAGCTCAGCCTCAAGAACTGCGCTATCGTCTTGTTTGCTATCTGCTTCAAACAGTTGCCGAAACGGACTATCCGCCTGAGGCCGAAAAGGTTTTGGAGCTTATTCAAAAAATGCAAAACTTAAGTTTTAAATCATCAACACTCGGACATTGTCAAATCATCTTAAAAGAAGGCGAGTTTTGGTTTTTGCCCGAAAAGGTAACAACGAAAAACTACACCACAAAGCTTTGGCAGGAATACGCTTTAGCGCACCGCTTAAAAAGCACCAAGCTTCCCGCCGCCCTCAAACGCTTGCTTTTAAATAGAAAATAATCCAATCCCTTAAAAAAAATCCTCTCTGAACAAAACCTTTCAAACCTGTTTACGTTTTATCTTCTTGACAACGTCTCTTTTGCTTATTAGGATTCAAGTATTCACTTATATTAGTTTGCCTATATTTTGTATGACTTAAAATAAATTGAATTATGAAAAGAATTATTTTTTTAATCGCATTTCTACTTGCGATTCTGAGCGTTTTTACGAACGCATACGCACAAGCTGTTTCCTCTGACTCTTGGGGAAAAACGCTCAAAACACATCAAGCAGTCACTTTTGACAGTGATACTCTTTATCACACCATCACACTCAACGAAACAGACAAAGGAACTGTTGTCCTTGACAACGATCGAACTTTTTTCTGTGAAGGATTAAATGCTTTTGAGGCTGTACAAAACCTCAATAATGAGGGAATAACAACTGTTCTCGTTCCTCAATGGTGGGGTGAGGCACAAGAAACTTCCTTTTTTGTCGCCATCAAGGGTTATCCGTTCTACCAATGG
Source organism: Alphaproteobacteria bacterium UBA1254 (assembly GCA_002308495.1). Classification (GTDB taxonomy): domain Bacteria; phylum Pseudomonadota; class Alphaproteobacteria; order RF32; family CAG-239; genus UBA1254. Next base: position 17,344 of record DBVW01000014.1, on the reverse strand, counting down.
TCAATTCTCGTTAAAACTCAAGAAGGGGCCGGTGTCGTGAACGCCTTCGGAAAAACACAATTTTTCCCTTGGGAAACAGGTGTTCCTCATGACATCAACGCTTTTTACTTCAAAAGCGGAAAGCTTGTCCCCTGCTATTTAAAATGCCAATACGGGCTTTTTAGTTGGGTTGACCTAGAAGGAAACCTTGTCATCAGCCGATCGGTACATGATCATGCTTCTCTTCAAACGCTTGCTCAGATATGGCACGTCCCGAGTCTCCGCTAAGGAAACTCGGGATTTTTTTTATGACACATTAATTACCACTACCTGCTCTACCACAAGGAGAATAAATGTAAATATTGTTGGTCGAGGATGCTGTAACATTTATCCGTAACGGATTTGTTGCTAAATCAGGCAACGCCAAAGTTCCGCTTCGACAAGAACCAACATACTCTCCTAGCCCTGGTGTATTTGTATAGCACTGTCCGTCAATGACTATAGCACCTATTCCGCAACTAAAACCGTACGGAGCGGTAGAAGCCATGCTTGCATCCCACCAAGTATCACCAACATACACATAGTATGTGCCCGGAAGAAGGTGACCCAAATTCTCATTAAGCGACAAACCTGCATTTGTCCAACTTCCCGTTAATGACGTTCCTAAAACCATAGTACCAGTCGTACTTGCCGTTTTGAAAACTCTGACTTCATTACCGATTGTAATTGCAACCAAATTTGCATAAGAAGAACTCGGATAATACGCTTGAACCGTAATCGTCGGCATATCGCTACAAGCTCCTGAATAATAAGGTATACCATTATAAGTGTAACAAGAAACATTTGCATAATACTTCGTGCTATCACCATTACATGGTGTTCTTACTGTCGTACCCGTACAAATTTCTTCGTAATATGTTACACCATCGCGAACACAAGAAGCACTACCGTCTTTCACAGGATCAACCCCGCGTTGATATTGATAACTACACGGTTTTGCTTTACATGTATAGCACCAATTACCGCAAGCATTCGGATAAGCTTGGCTGTTAATATCCATGCCTATAGCTTCACAATCCAAATATGTTCCGCCGGAGCAAACATTTGCGCTCTCATTGCACTCACATCCCGTTCCTAAATCATTTTTATGCCAGTTTGTCGTACAGTTGAAATCTGAACAATATTTCACACTGCTGCTGTCCGTGCAACAAAGCGAATCAGAAATGCCCGTCAAAGTACCGTGCGATGGTAAATGCCCTGTATAATAAGGATATGTTGTCGTGTTACAGCTCAAACCCGCATATCCCGTTTCTCCGACCGAACAGTCAGAATCAATCGGCGTACAAGAAGGTTGAACCAAATCAGCATTGCCTTTATTTGACGCGTTGTAAGGGTACGAATTTAACGCACACATATGAGGCTCGCAGGAAACATTTCCGCACAAACCAGCATTCTGCGTCTCACAATTCGGCTTAATATAACAAGTATCTGAGCAACTCTTGTTACCGAGCGAAACTTCTCCGACTTCATTCCAAGAATAAACAGGGTTATACGGAAGTATTTGTCCGTTCTGTTCACACTGTAAATAACGCCATTGCTGACATAGTGACGTACTTCCGTAATATGTCCAGCGTACACAGACACGACCCTGGTTGCCGGTACATGAGCTCGGCAACATTGTTCCGCCTGCCCATTCCATACAACAAGTATAATACCCATCACTCACATACGTCGCACCGCTCGGAAGTGAATCATGTGTATCATTGCAAGTCGGATACCAACCGATTGATCCGTTGTTGTTACATACATTACAATCCCCAACAAAAACAGCATACGAATCATATGTTACCGTAACAGCATTCGTACAAGCCCCTAAGCTGTCATAAACCGTATTACAGCTTCCGCAATCATCTATAGCATAGCAACAATGCTCATTCGTACTTGAACGTGTTGTTTGGTTTGACGGGATCGAAGAGTTACAAGTCGTGTCACTCGACAACATACCGTATCCGTTCGGACAACATTCATAACAGCCCGTACCTGCCTCCGTGTCTTCAACCCAATGGCACGCACCATAAGAACTTTTATTTTCTTCTCTGACCAACCCTGTCGAACATTCATCATTAACTTCTGTGCATTCATAACATGAACTTCCTGCTCCCGTATATCCCACAACTTCGCAGCTGAGCCCTTCCATCTGAGATGACGTCATCTTCTGACCTGCCGAACAAGTCGTGTCATCAAAATAACACGTTCCTCCGCATCCGTTTGCAACACTCACTCCTGATGACGAATTACTTGTCAGCCAAGAATATATCTTTCCGTTGCTTTGTAAAAGTCCTGAAGAACAGTAACTGGCGGAAACAACTTCTGTTCTCGGATATCCGACTCTCGGACGAACACTGTAAACACCGCAAAAACTTGAACAATTCTTATCAAACGAACTAAAACAACTTAAAGTCGTTGCCACCCCGCTACTATTACAGGTTGAAACAGAAACATCCGTGCAATTTGAACAATTTTCATCACATTCATCGGAATAGCTGTTTCCTGTCGCATTATTTTCACACGTATTCGGTGTGTTGCCGACACAACGTCCGCTTGCCTCTCCGCAAGTTGTGCCTGTATAGCAACATGTACAATTACAAACCATATTCCCATTCACACATGATGCTGTTCCGCCATTTTGACAAGTTATTTTCTTACAAGTTCCGCCGCAAAGCTGATATCCGTTTGCTGTATCGCATTCACTGCAATCATCACCCGCATAACCTTCAGGACATTCGCATTGCCACTCACCATTCACGCATTGCGGATTTTGATTACATCTGAGCTTGCATGCGCCGCCGCACATATAATACCCGTTTGCTGTATCACATCCGCTGCAGTCATCGCCTGCATACCCTTCGGCACAATCACATTTCCACTCACCATTCACACACTCAGGCGTTCCGCCATTCTCGCATTCAGGTCTGAATTGGCACACACCGCCGCACTCATAGTAACCATGTTCTTCATCACAATCACTGCAATCTGTTCCCGTATATCCCGTATCACAGTCCGTTGCTTTATATTTTGTTACACCGCATGCCGTACAAGATTGAACTTCTGCCGCATGTTCCGGCTCACTTGTCAGTGTAAAGCCCGAACAAGCACTCCCTCTAGTGCAGTTTTTATAACTGCCGTCGCAACATTTATTTGCCTCAGTTACCGTTCCTTCTCCGACATAAGATCTGCTTGTATCGTTTATATCTGTCGTATAAGGACAAAGTGTCGGTGTTGCGCCCGTGCATTCGCACTTATAGCAACTATACCCGTCCTTTGAAGCGCCTTGCGCAACTTCACCGAATGATGTACGACAACTGCTGAACGGATATTCATCCATACAACCGATTACCTTAAACAAAATATCTTCACCTTGGTGGCAAACGCCATATTTGAAAATACCATCCGTATATGTCGTATCATTAATCTTCGTCAATCCTGTCATTGCGACATAACCTTCGCAAGATGCCGAAACACAATTGCATCCGCTTTTTTGATAACCTGTTGCACACGCTGTCGCACAATATTGATATTGCTCGCATGACTTTTTAAGATCATAACTCGTCACATACTCCGGAATATCTGCTTCCGAATTAACGGTAATATAACCTGAATACGTCTGACAAGACAAACAATCATAACAAATGCCCGTCACATTACCCAATTTTTGGTTCGGATGTTGCGTTAGTTTATATCCCTCATTACAGCTCGCTCCGGAAGAATACAATAACCAGTCCGCATTATAATCCACACAAGTCTTGGCTTCACAAGTATAACAACCGCTATGAGCCGTAGATTCAACAGCCTTAAAGCCTTCCGAACAGTTTCCTTCGTTCAATCCGTAATCCGAACAATCTTTTGCGACACAGGCTGTTCCGTCATCATTCTTTTTATAGCCTTCTTCGCATTCCGTAACTGTCGTATAAGTATGATTGCAAGCACTGCAAACAGTCGTTGCCGTTGCATGTTCAATACTGTTAACATCTAAAGCACCCGAACAAGTGCTGTTCTCACAGCCCGTATACGATCCGTCGCAACAAATTGAACCGGTTCCCGTCCCGCCTGTTCCGATCGGGTGCGATCCGCTTGTTCCGGCCGTCCACACGCAATTATTCATCGGATGGCATTGACATTCCTTACAAGCTTCCGAACCATCATAATAGCCTGTCTCAACGATTGAAGCCCCAACTGTCCCCGGATAATTATACGGTTCATTTCGACACTGACTGACAGCATTCAATCCCGTCTGCCCTTGCACACAACTGCCGGTGCTCTCGCATTTTCCGCAATATTTATTCCCCGCATAAATCAATGTATCGTGCGAAAACGTATACCCGACCTGATTCGGACAATCATCCAAGCTTTGAATATTTGCCGAATATCCGCCGGAACACGTCTTTGGTGTGCATTTACCGCAAAGCAAATCGCCGGAACCCGTTGTATCTTGTTCAAAAGTCCACGCTTTTTCGCGGCTCCAACCTTCAAGCGACGCACTCGGGCAGTCTTCAACACTCTGATAATCCGTGCTGTAAGGCGCATTACATCTTAAACCTTCGCATTTTCCGCAAACCTGATCGCCGCTGAAACCCATTGTCGAATAGTCATAGCCTATTTCATTCGGACAATCGGTTAACCCCGCTGTATAGCTTGCGTCATTACACGGCTTCGGCACACACCGAACGCACGGAATACCTGCGCTTTCGCCGTTTGTTTCAAAAACCCAGCCTTCCGGATGTGCCTTATCGCTGCAATCCGTTCTGCCCGTCTGTTCATACAAAATTTCGGGATTTGCTTCCGGAATCGGACATCCTAAAGGCTCACAGGTTGTTTCTGTCTTGGTATAGCCCGTTGCACAAGTAAAATCAACGACAATAACTTCCGGAATCCCACAGCTGACACACGTTTCTCTGACGGCAATCACACCCTCATCCGTCGGAATTTGGGCGCTTTTATCTTTTTCGGCACATTTTCTGATACAATCTGTCCAGCTTCCGTCATCGCATTCCGTTCCGGAAAGCTCGCCTTCCCCTTTATTTTCCTCGGTCCAATGACATAAATCCTTATCAATTTCGTCGCAATTATAGCACTCCAATCCGTGATATGTCGTTTTGCGGCACTTATATCCCCGCTCCCTTCTGGCCTCGCTGTCGGCTCGGGTATATAAACCGCCCATATTACAGGTATAACTCTTACACCAAATATAATCCTGATCGAACGGACAGGTGATATACCCTTCGGGGCAATAAAGTCCTTGTTTATAACCTAAATCGGCGCAACTTGGCAAATCGGCACATTCGTCACCGCAGGTTTGATCATAAGCTGAAACGGCTGGAGCTAAAAACATCAGCGCTAAAACAAAAATTTTTTTCATTGAGGCCTCAAAATAAAAATTTAATCATACATAGGAGACATTATACATTGTATTTTTGAGCTAATCAATTATTTTTTTGTGAAATATTTATGACATGTGAATGATATGTGAACGCTTTGCACAAAAAGATTGATTTTATCTTGAAAATACGATACCAAAAAGAGTGAAATAAACGAAAAAAAGCAACAATTATGCTCAAAAAAAGTCTTATTGGTTTATGTTTTTGTTTTTGCCTGATGCCCTTAATCTGTTACGGCGATATAAAGGTTGTTACCGTCATGCCGAAATCCGGCGATTATGAGGTTTGGGGCAATGAACTGACCGAAGGCGCTCAAATTGCCGTTGATGAAATCAACAAAAAAGGCGGCTTAAAAGGTCAAAAACTAAAGCTCATCAGCATCGATGATGCCTGCAGTGAAACTTTGGCCTTAAGCACGGCGCAAATGCTTTCATTAAAGCCTGAAAACAAACCGACGCTCGTCATCGGTCCCTACTGTTCCGATGGCCTTGAAAATATTGCAAAAACATACAAAAATGCAAAAATCTTTCAAATCGTTCCGGCAATGTTAAGCGCCGCGGAATCAAACAAAACACATTCCGGACTGATTAAGCTTTTCGGCAACAAAGAACAGGCCGCAACCGACTTGTTTTCCTTCTATAACGAACATTTTGCCGGCGAAAATGTTGCCCTTATTTCAAGCACCGAAAATCAAACTTTGGATTCGAGCATTTTAAAAACATTTAAAAATCATGGAAAATCAACGCTCATACATCAATATGACCCGAAAAATTTTGAAGATATTGATCATTTTGTTGCTCATTTAAACGAACAAAACGAAAAAATCATTTTTATTTTTGATCGCCCGAAACACACGGCAAAAATCATCAAAAAGCTCAAACAGCTTAATAAAAACGCCGTTTTTATCACAAGCCGTTATATTGCGACACCCGATTTTTTCGAAAACGCATTGGATTATCTTGACACCACTTATTTTATGGCCCTATCCGAGCTTGAAGACAAACCTCAAATGGCTAAAGAATTCGCTAATTTGCGCCTGAAGGGCATTGAATTTAAAGGCTTAAACATCTACGGCTATACGGCTGTCAAAATGTGGGCCGAACTTGTTAAATCAGCCAAAACCACAAATTATGATAAACTGGCGCAATATATCAAAAAACACGGTTTCAAAACCTCATGGGGTGAAACGTTTTTCAACAACGGAAACATAAAAAAGCCCTTGAAATATTCTTTCTATAAATTTCAAGGGCAGGAATACGTTTTAGAATAAAATTTATTTTGTTAAAATCTTATAAATTTCATCTTTCGTCGTAGCTTTTCTGAGTTTGGCACACATTGTTTTGTTGCGCATTGCTTTTGACAGTGTTGCCATCGCTTCCAAATGGTCCGCGCCGCTGTTTTCGGGTGAAACAAGCATAAAGACCAAATCCACCTTTTCACCGTCCACGGCGTCAAAATCAATCGGAGACGAAAGCTTTGTAAAATAAGCTTTCACTCTTTTGGCACCGTCAATACGTGCATGCGGAAAAGCAATACCGCCGCCGAGTCCGGTCGAACCCAAATTTTCGCGCTCAATCATTGCATCTTCAACAGCGTGAAAATCAATATTTTCATGTCGCGCCAATTTGGCCGCCATTTCCCCCAAAAGCTGACGTTTCGTTGCAGCTTTAACAGAGGTAACGATTGTGTTCTGAGACAAAATATCAGAAATTTTCATCAATTTAAAACCTTTTAAAATTTAAGCCTTCGGCTCAACCCAGCCGATATTACCGTCTTTGCGGCGATAAACCATACTGATATGGTTGTTTGATGCGTTTCTGAACATCAAAGCGCATTCATTTGCCAAATCCATATACATAACAGCTTCGCTGACCGTACAGACAGGAATGTTTGCATCTGTTTCCGCAATCGTAATCGGTGCATTAACATCAACATCCATCTCATCTTCTGTTTCATGAAGCGGCAAAACAGCCTGATAAGCAAGCTCCGAAAAGCCGAGTTTTCCTTTGTGATTATTAAGTTTGTTCTTATTACGGCGCAAACGTGTCGCAATATGCTCATGTGCATTATCAAAAGCCGAATAAGGATCACCGGCGGAGCCGCTGCCTTTCAAAATCATGTTTTTAGCCGGATGAACGGTTACTTCGGCGCTGAAATCTTCACCTTCTTTTGAAAAAGCAACAATACAACCGAACGGCGCGTTAAAATATTTTGTAACGGTTGCTTCCAAAGCATCTTCAACATGTTTTTTTAATCTGTCGCCGATATCAACCTGTTTTCCTGTGAATGTAATATTCATTTTATTTCCTTAAATTTATTAGTGATTAATTGTTAAACGATCCCCTATTATAAATCATTTAATTTAAATAGCAACCTTATTTTTTTTTAAAAATTTAAACACTTTATTTATTATGTGAATAAAATAAAACGACTTTTTATACACGATTTTTTTTAAAATATTTAAAAAACAAAATTCATAAAAAACAAAAAGATAGAGCAAAAAAAATCTTTTTTATTGCGTATTTTTGAAAAAACACTTGTCAAATGCTCATAAATTTGATAACTAATCTATCAAGACTTCAAAAAAGTCTGAAATTTGTTTTAATTTTATTTGAGG
>DBVW01000014.1:0-9302 GCA_002308495.1 Alphaproteobacteria bacterium UBA1254 | reverse complement strand
GCAAATCGCGTTAAAAAGATTGTCGCTGAACATCTTGGCGTTGAAGAATCAAAAGTTACTGAAAGCGCTAGCTTCATTGACGATTTGGGCGCAGATAGCTTAGATACTGTTGAGCTTGTTATGGCTTTTGAAGAAGAATTCGGTTGCGAAATTCCTGATGATGCCGCTGAAAAAATCTTAACAGTGAAAGATGCGATTGATTATCTTTCAAAGAATGCGTAAGTCTTGTGGCTTAAGTTAAAACTAAAAACTCGCTGTGTTCAAGCGAGTTTTTGCGCTATTATATAACTGTAATTTGAGGTCAATATGAAAAGAGTGGTCATTACCGGATTAGGTGTTGTTTCCCCTTTGGGTGTAGGCGTTGAACACAACTGGAAGCGTCTTCTTAAAGGCGATTCCGGCATTGTTAAAATCACCGACATTGATTTGAAAGACATTCCGGTTCAAATTGCCGGGCGTGTGCCTTTCGGTGAAAACGAAGGCGAGTTTAACATCAACAACGTTCTCCCGTTAAAAGACCAAAAAAAGAACGATCAATTTATCGTTTTCGGCTTGGCAGCCGGTCAGGAAGCCCTCAAAGACAGTGGCTTTATCCCGCAAACAGAAGAACAAAAAGAACGCTCGGGTATCATGTTCGGCTCCGGCATCGGCGGCTTGCAAACCATTTATGAAAGCTCTCTTGCCTTTAACGAGCTCGGTATGCGCTGTGTTTCTCCTTTTTTCATTCCCTCTGTTTTAATTAACTTAATTTCGGGACATTTATCCATCCAATATGGCTTCAAAGGTCCGAATGAAGCTTGTGTTTCGGCTTGTTCGACTGGGGCACACGCCATCGGCGAAGCCTTTGAAATCATCAATCGCGGTGATGCGGATGTCATGCTTGCAGGCTCTGCCGAAGCGGCCATTAATGTTTTAGGCATCGGCGGATTTGCCCGCATGCGCGCCCTAACGTCAAACTTTAACGACGAGCCTCAAAAAGCTTCCCGTCCGTGGGATAAAAACCGTTCCGGCTTTGTCATGGGCGAAGGCGCAGGCGCTGTTGTTTTAGAAGAACTTGAACATGCCTTAAAGCGCGGTGCAAAAATCTATGCCGAAGTCGTCGGATACGGTGTTTCGGGCGATGCTTATCACATGACCACCCCTTCGGGCGAAGGCGCTGTCCGTTCAATGAAAATGGCATTAAAGAAAGCCAAATCTCGCGGCGTCGATCTTGAAGAAATCGGCTATATTAACGCCCACGGCACTTCAACGCTTGCGGGTGATGTCGGTGAAGCTTTAGCGGTCAAAGAAGTTTTTGGACCTCATACGAAAAATCTTTCAATGTCGTCCACAAAATCTTCTATCGGACACTTGCTCGGTGCGGCGGGCTCGGTTGAAGCCGTTTACACAACTCTTGCCCTGCGCGATCAAATTTGCCCGGCAACGCTTAATTTGGAAGATCCCGAAGACGAAGTTAAAGACATGGATTTAGTTCCGTTAAAACCTAAAAAACGTGAAATTAAAGCCGCCATGTCCAATTCATTCGGATTCGGCGGCACAAACGCAACCCTCATTTTGAAAAAATACGAATAGATGAAAAAACTTTTTGCGCTTGTTTTTGTTGTTTTGCTTGTCTGCTCTTTCGGCGCATTCAAATACATTAAAACGGCGCTTTTTTCCCCGCTTATTCAAACCCCGACAACCTTTGAAATAGAAAAAGGCTCGTCAGCGCAAAAAACGGCTCAAATGCTTGCACGGCAAAATCTTGCGCCCCATCCTTTATTCGCCCGTCTTGCCATGCGTTTTTACGGCTTTGACAAACGCTTAAAAGCAGGTGAATATTTGTTGGAACAAAACATGAGCTTGAAAGACATCTTAGAAAAGCTCACATCGGGCAAAGTCATCATGCATCAATTAACAATTCCCGAAGGTCTCACAACTTCTAAAGCCCTCGAAATTATTGATCAAAATGAGTTTTTAACGGGTTCTCTCCCTCAAAATATCTCTGAGGGCGCCTTGCTTCCCGAAACATATTCTTTTGCCAAAGGCGAATTAAAAGAAAACATCGTCAAAAAAGCGCAAAACGATATGCAAAAAACGCTTGATAATGCTTGGGAAAACAGAGCCGAAAATCTGCCCTTAAAAAACAAAAACGAGCTTTTGATTTTGGCTTCGATTATCGAAAAAGAAACAGGTGTTAATGCCGAACGCGCCAAAGTTGCTTCCGTTTTCATTAACCGGCTCAATATTGATATGCCGCTTCAAACCGACCCGACCGTCATTTATGCCTTAACGCTCGGAAAATCAGAGCTTGGACGGAGCTTAAAACATAAAGATTTGGATATTAACAGCCCTTATAACACATACCTTTATAAAGGCCTGCCGCCGACACCGATTTGCAACCCCGGGTTAAAAGCCATTGAAGCTGCCGCAAAACCTGAAAACACACCTTATTTATATTTTGTGGCTGACGGATTGGGCGGTCATCGATTCGCCCAAACTCTCTCCGAACATAACAACAATATCAGATTGTGGCTGAAAAAATAATCTACCGATGTTTTTTTGAAAACACAAAAAAGCCGACGGTTACCAAAGCTGTGAGAACAAGCCCGATGATAACCGATACATTCAAATCCTGCCTTAACATCAGCTCCGAATACCCGAAATATGTTCCGCAAACAGCGCTCATAAACATCGCGGGAATAAGCGAAATATAATAAAAATGCCCCTTACGTTTCAAATAAAGCGCCCCAATCCAAAGCATAATTGTGGCAAGCATCTGATTGGTCCAACCGAAATAAAGCCAAATCTTGTTCAAATCAATAAAAGCGAGCACCATCGCACACGCAAAAATAACAACACTTAACATCAACCGATTAACAATTTTTTGTTGTTTGATTTTGAAAAAGTCCGCAAGAGACAAACGCGCGGATCGAAGCGCCGTATCACCCGAGGTAATGGCAAGCAAAACAATCGATGTAACCGTTAGAATCTTCCCTCCGTTTCCGAGCAGCCCTTCAGAAATTAAAGAAACAACTTTGCCGGCGTTCCCGCCTGCACCCAAGGCCTCGTTTAAGCCGCCTGTCCCATGGAAAAAGGCGATTGAAAGCGTTGCCCAAACAAGCGCCACAATACCTTCCAAAATCATTGCGCCGTAAAAAATCGGCCGCCCGTATTTTTCATTTGTTAAACACCTTGCCATCATCGGCGATTGTGTGGCATGAAATCCGCTCAATGCGCCACACGCAATGGTGATAAACATCAACGGAAAAATCGGTTTTCCGTTCGGATTTTGGTTTAATGTCGTCAAATCGGGATAAAAATCATACCCGCCCTTTATAAGAGCACCTAAAAGCAAAACGGTTGCGAGCAAAAGTGCCGCCGCAAAAAACGGATAAAGCTTGCCCACAATCTTATCAATCGGAAGCATTGTTGCCAAGAAATAATAGCCGAAAATAATCATCAGCCACCAAACAAAATCCATCCCGATTAAATTTGAGAGCATCATCGCAGGTGTTTTTGCAAAAATTGACCCGACAATCAACAACAACACAATCAAAATAAAAAGAAAGAAAACGCAAAACTTTTTACCCAAAAAGATTTCAACAAAATACGAAAGCGTCCGCCCTCTGTAACACATTGAAATCATGCCGGATAAGTAATCATGCACTCCGCCTGCAAAAATCGAACCTAAAACAATCCAAAACAAACAAACCGGACCGTATAAAGCCCCCAAAATCGCCCCGAAAACAGGTCCCAAACCGGCAATATTTAAAAATTGAATCAAAAACACGCGCCACGGTGAAAGCGGCATATAATCAACCCCGTCCATATAAGTAATGGCAGGCGTTTTGTGGTCAGGCCGAATATCAAAAATCTTCTCAACAATCGCCCCGTAAATCACATATCCTGAAATAAGCAATAAAACACAAATAAAAAACAGTCCCATCGTTCAAGTCCTTATAAATACTTCAAAAGTGCAAAACCACCGATAAGTAAAAGCAAAAACAACACCGAAAGCCAACCAAGATTTTTCTCAATAAATGTTTTCATCGGCGCTCCGTAGCGTTTCAACAGCCATGCCACAACAAAAAACCGCCCGCCGCGCGCCAAAATCGAGGCAACCGTAAAGACCATCAAATCTAGATGCACCGCACCGGAGGCAATCGTAATGATTTTATAGGGAAACGGCGTCAAGCCGGCTCCAAAAACAATCCACGCGCCATATTCATTGTAATAACTTTGAAAAGTCCGAAATTTTTCCAAATAACCGTAAAACGATAAAAGCGGCTCAGCAATCACATCAAAGAAAAACACACCGATGGCATACCCGAAATACCCGCCCAAAACCGAGGCAAACGTTGCGAAACCGGCAATTTTCCAAGCCTTTGACGGCGTTGCTAAAATCATCGGTATAAGCATAATATCAGGCGGAATGGGAAAAAACGAACTCTCGGCAAAAGCGACCGCAAAAAGCGCCATCATCGCGCCTTTGCCTTCCGAAAGCTCCAACATCTTGTCATAAATTTTGCGAATAAATTTCATTTTCTTCCTCTTGGGCAACTATAAGAAGAAGATATTAAAATAGCAAGAAAAAAATAGCCTTCCTTCCCAGGAAAGCTATTTTTTCAGTAGCACACAGACATTTCATAGTTTTCAACGTCAACACTCGGATTCAGCTCCTGAAATTGGTGCAGTGTCAAAAGCAACGCCCCATATACATTATCATGCATCTCACCGCAATCCATGGAACTGTTTCCTTGAGAATCAATCTTATAGCGAAAATCAATCCGTCCGTGGTGGTCTGTATAGGTCGATGAGGTAGGACAACTCCTAAAAATCAGCTTGCCACCTTCATTGGCAAACAAAAGGCTCTCAGCGCGCGGCAAAATGGCATAATATTGCGGATAATTCTTTTTACGCCAGTGTGCTTTTACTTCCCAAGAACCTGAACGAGCCTTACAAAACCCAATCGGCTCAAAAAAGGTAATTTCAAAGCAACCATTAACCCTGTTAACAATTGCTTTCTGAAGAGAAACATCATCTGTTACCCTCAGATTTTCATCAACATACAACCTAGGCATAATAAAAATAAAATTTAGATATAATCAATATAAAACATACTCGGATTATATTTTATTCCAAACTAAAGTCAATAAGTTATTATTGTTTTTGTAAAAAGTACCGAGAATAAGGCAAATACGAAGTATGCGCCCTCGCACAAATTAATACACAGTAAAATAAAAACGCGGAGAATGGTTTGGATAGAGTAGAAATAAGAAGCGGAAAAATTTTAGCGTAGATAAGCCTACGTGAATTTTTCCGCTTTCGAAATTTCTGCTCTAGACGAGCTCATTCTCCGCGTTTTTAGGCGATTTTTCCGTGACAGTGCTTATATTTTTTCCCGCTCCCGCACGGACATAAATCGTTTCGCGCAATCTTGCCCCATGTTGACGGATCGTTCGGATCAACGGCGCCGGTCTGATGCCTGAAAGGCGTATTTTGAACAGGTTCTGCAGGACGAGAAGGCTCACCTGATAAAACATTTTCGGGCGATTCGTGAACTTCGCTTGTTTTCATATTTTGCGCACGCTCTTCGGCTTCACGCGCCTTTTGATCGGAATTTGATTTAATGACTGTGCGGCAAGTAACGATTGTAACCTGCTCTTTTAACACATCAAGAAGGTCCGAAAACATATTAAACGCTTCTTTTTTGTATTCGTTTAACGGATCTTTCTGCCCGTATGCACGCAAAACAATCGTATGACGCATCTGGTCTAAAGTTGCGATATGTTCCTTCCATAAAAAGTCGAGCGTTTGCAAAAGAATGCTTTTATCAACCATTTTAACAATCTCTTCGGGAACGGCGGCATTCTTTTCTTTTAAATCTTTTTCAATTTCGTTCAAAACTTTTTCTTTTAATTCATCGGTTGAAACACCGTCAATATTGCCCCAGTTCACAACCGGAACAACAAATCCCGTCATCTTTGCCAAATCTTGTTGCAAAGCTTCCAACTGCCATTGCGATTTATCAGAGCCATAGGGCAAATAGCGCTCGACGAGCGAACCCAAACATTCTTCGCGCATTTCCTGAACGCTGTCCGAAACATCGTCTGTTTCCATCAGCTTTTTACGCTCGGCATAAATCACCTTGCGTTGCTCATTCATCACATCGTCATATTTCAACAGATTCTTTCTGATATCAAAGTTGCGCTCTTCAACTTTTTGCTGAGCTTTTTCAAGCGCCTTTGAAATCCACGGGTGAACAAGTGCCTCACCTTCAGGCAATCCTAAACGATGCAAAACGGCAGACATTCTCTCCGAACCGAAAATACGCATCAAATCGTCTTCGAGTGACAAGAAAAACTTTGATGTTCCGGGGTCTCCCTGACGTCCCGAACGTCCGCGAAGCTGGTTGTCGATTCGCCGGCTTTCATGACGCTCCGTACCAAGAATATATAAACCGCCGGCATCCAAAACTTTTGCCTTGTCTTCCTCAACTTCTTTTTTAATTTTTTCTTTCAAAGCGGCAATTTGCTCATCTGTTTCATCACCTTTGAGCGAATATTTAAGCTTCATATCGGGGTTACCGCCAAGCTGAATATCCGTTCCGCGTCCGGCCATATTGGTTGAAATCGTAATTGCGCCCGAAACTCCCGCTTGCGCAACAATTGCAGCCTCACGTTCGTGATGACGTGCATTCAAAACCTCAAACTTAACCTGGGGCGCTTCTTTAGAAAGCATATCCGCAACAAGTTCCGACTTTTCAACCGATGTCGTACCGACCAAAACAGGCTGTCCGCGCTTATGACAATCTAAAATCGTGCGAATAATAGCCCTATATTTTTCGGCTTCCGTCCGATAAATTTCATCATGTTCATCAATCCTGATAACAGGCTTGTTTGTCGGAATTTCAACACACGGCAAATTATAAATATCCATAAATTCGGCTTCTTCCGTCATCGCCGTTCCGGTCATACCCGACAATTTCGGATAAATTCTGAAATAATTTTGGAACGTAATCGATGCAAGCGTCTGGTTTTCGGATTGTATCGCCACATGTTCTTTTGCTTCCAAAGCCTGATGCAAACCGTCCGAAAAACGTCTGCCTTCCATCACACGTCCCGTAAATTCATCAACAATCACAACTTTGCCATCTTTAACAATATAGTCAACATCTCTTGCAAACATCTTGTGTGCGCGCAAAGCCTGGTTAACATGATGAACAAGCGTAACGTTGGCAATATCATACAAGCTGCCCTCGGTAATCAGCCCGACTTTTTTCAAAAGCTCTTCGACATGCGTCATACCGGCTTCCGTTAAGGTAACGGTTTTTTGCTTTTCGTCTTTTTCATAATCCGTTGCCGAAAGTTCGGGAATGATCCTGTCAACCGTAATATACTTTTCTGACGAGTCTTCTGCCGCACCCGAAATAATAAGCGGCGTCCTGGCTTCATCAATTAAAATCGAGTCAACCTCATCGACAATTGCAAAATTAAATTCTCGCTGAACTCTGTCTGCAAGCGCAAATTTCATATTGTCTCTTAAATAATCAAAACCGAGCTCATTATTTGTTCCGTATAAAATATCCGAATTATAAGCGGCTCTCCTCTGCTCGTCATTTTTTTCATGAATAATATAGTCAACCGTCAAGCCCAAAAAGCGATAAATCTGCCCCATCCACTCGGCATCACGTTTTGCCAAATAGTCGTTAACGGTAACAATATGCACACCTTTGCCTTCCAAAGCATTCAAATAAGCCGCCAATGTTGCCACAAGTGTTTTACCCTCACCTGTCTTCATCTCGGCAATCATACCCTTGTGAAGCACAATACCGCCGACAAGCTGAACATCATAGTGTCGCTGTCCCAACGTACGTTTTGCCGCCTCACGAACAGCAGCAAAAGCCTCCGGCAACAAATCATCTAACGTTTCGCCGTTTTTCAAACGATTTTTAAATTCTGTTGTTTTGGCTTTTAATTCTTCATCTGAAAGCTTGATAAAATCAGGCTCTAAAGCATTAATTTTTTCAACGATTTTAAACTGTTTTTTGACAAACCTGTCATTAGCGCTGCCGAACAGCATGCGTGCAATTTTATTAATCATAAGATAAGACCTTTATTCTTTTATTTTTAATATTTTACATTTAGTGTTTATTAAAACTAAAGTCAATACTATGCGCCAAAGTTATAAACCGCTCACAAAAAATACTTTGAAAATAGAAATAAAAGCGTTTATATTAAATTCCAGTTTATTTTGAAAATTTTTTAGGAGATAAAATATGCGAAAAAAATATCTTTTAGCCGGAACAGCCGCTGTTGTGGTTTTAGCTGTTGCCGCATTTTTTGCCTGCAAAGTAAATGCACAAAAGAATGTCGGTGTTGCTGCTCGTGTTAACGGCGAAATCATCAGCGTCGACGAAATCAGAAGGGGCTATGCCGACAATCCGCAAATTGCAGCACAGGTTCCTTTTAATGACTTTTACGAAAAAGCTGTCGATGTTTACGTCAACGGCAAACTTCTTTACCAGGCTGCCTCCAAAGCAAATATTGAAGAAACGCCGGAATACAAAGAACAGTTGCAAACCGCAAAAGAAGATTTGGCTCGCAAAGTATTTTTGGAAAAAACCGTTGAAGAAAAAGTCAACGCGGCGGCTGTCCAAAAATTTTACGATGACGAATATGTCGCAAAATTTGAAAGCAAAAAAGAAATGGGCGCAAAACACATTTTGCTTGACAATGAAAAAACGGCTCAGGAAGTCATTGAAAAATTAAACAAAGGCGGAAACTTTGATCAATTGGCAAAAGAATATACCAAAGACAACACCGTCGATTTGGGCTATTTCACGGAAGACTTAATGGTTCCTGAATTCACAAAGGCTGCAATGGCATTGAAAAAAGGCGAATATACGAAAAAACCTGTTAAAACGCAATTCGGTTATCACATTATCTTGCTTGAAGATATTCGTGATTCCGCACCGTTACCTTTGGCTGAATTAGAACCCCAAATCAAAAACATCTTAAGCCAACAGGTTGTTGCCGAAACTTTAGATTCTTTGCACAAAGACGGCAAGGTTGAAAAATTTGATTTAAACGGCAAAAAAATGCCTGAACCGAAAGAAGAAAAATAAATCAAACGACTTAAAAAAAACGCGCTTTTATCAAGCGCGTTTTTTTTCATATATTTCACATACAATATAACTTCTTAAAGCAACAAATTAAAAACATCATTTTTTTCTTGACAAGTCCTCACAATTTCGTTAATAATCGCCAAAGATTAACGGCGGGATAGCTCAGTTGGTTAGAGCAGCGGAATCATAATCC
>DBVW01000012.1:24262-36511 GCA_002308495.1 Alphaproteobacteria bacterium UBA1254 | reverse complement strand
ATGGTTAAAGACAAATGAAACCGATTTTAGCTGCCATACTCTCTGTTTCGGGCGAGATTTTAACCGATGAAGAAAAATATTTTCTTGAGAAAAATAATCCGCTCGGGGTTGCACTTTTCGGACGCAACCTGAAAACAAAAGCGCAAACTAAGACTTTAATCAAAAGCATTAAGGAAGTAATTGGCCGAGACGATGTTTTAATTGCTTTAGATGAAGAGGGTGGCAGAGTAAACCGCTTGCAAAATGCCGGGTTTGGAGCATATGCATCGCAAACATTGCTTGCAAACATAGGCAAAAAAAGAATTTTGGAAGCACATGCAAAGTTAATTGCGGCAGATATGCTTGAGGTGGGTGCGAATTTTAATTTTGCACCGGTGCTTGATTTGGATTATGAGAATACGACCGCGGCCTTAAAATCACGCACGTTTTCAAATAACCCCGAGGAAGTGGCAAAGTTTGGACGCGTTTTATGGCAGACTTATGTGAAGAAAGGTGTTTGTCCGTGCATGAAACATCTTCCTGGGCATGGGCGTGCCGCACTTGATCCGCATTTGGAATTGCCGATTATTCATTGCAACTTAGAAGATTTTCAAAACGATTTGATGCCGTTTATTTTAAATAAAGATTGTCCGGCCGCGATGACGGCGCATATTTTAATGCCTCAAATTGATGAAAAGTTTCCGATAACTATGTCTTTGAAGGGGATTCAAAAAGTTATTCGGGGGGCAATCGGTTATCAGGGATTTTTGATTTCAGATGCTTTGGAAATGAAAGCCTTGAAAGGAAGTGTTTATGAAAAAGTATGCGCCTCGCTTGATGCAGGCGTTGATGCCGTATGTTATTGTATGGGCGATATGAACGGCCTTATGGAAATTGCGCAAACTGAAAGATATTTAACAGATTTGTCTTTGGAACGGTTCGAAACCGTTCGAAAAATTTTAAAAACGCACAATATGCAAAGAAATGTTGATTTTTTAAAACAAACATATTATGCTGAGCTTAGTCTGTTTGAAGAAGAACAGGTTCGTTATGACGCAACAGAAGTTTTGTTTCAATTAAGGAAAGGATGAAAATAAATGTTTGGTTGGTTACTCGTTATTGTTTTTGTGGTGTTGGTTTTTTCGGCTCATAAGCTGCCCGCTTTGAAAGGTGATTTGAAAGAATTGGCCGATAAAGGGTTAGAAGCCGCTAAAAAAGGCAAGGAAAAAGCCGAAGCAAAAATTGCCGAAGTGAAGAAAAACAAAGAAAATAAAGCTAACAAAGAAAAATAATGACGTTTTTTTGAAGATATGAAAGCCGCACTTTTTGATGAGTGCGGTTTTTTTGTTTTTATGGGTTATAATGGTGCACGCCGGATTCTTCTTTGCAACATTTTTTAACGGTTGGAAAACGCGTGTTGATGTATGTGTAGCGCGGGCAATTTTGGTCGTGATCATTAATGATGCCGCATGCTTGCAGGTGAGAATAAATTGTAACCGGCCCCAAAAACTTAAATCCGTGCTTTTTTAAATCTTTGCTGATTTTTTCGGACAAATCGTTTGAAACCGGAATATGGCCTTGTGCGTGTTTGTGATATAAGATGGTTTTACCTTTTGAATAGCTCCAGAGATATGAATCAAACGAACCGAAAATTTGTCTTATTTTCAAAAAACAGCGTGCGTTGTTGATGATGGCTTCAATTTTTTTTTGGCTTTTAATCATGCTTTCCGTTTGCATAATGCGCTTGATATCTTTGTCGGTATAACGCGCAATTTTTTGATAATCAAAACCATCAAAACAGGCTCGCAATATGTTGCGTTTGTTAATAATCATGTTCCAATTGAGACCGCATTGCAAAACTTCCATGCTTAAATATTCGAACTGATGCATATCATCATGAATTGGAACACCCCACTCTTCATCATGATATTTTATGTTTAAAGGCGATGTGTTTTCCCAGTTGCAATATGACATTTGTTTGCGCTCACTTTAAGAAAATTGTATGTTAAACTTTAATGTCCGGTTTTAGCTTTTGAACCTCACCCCTTGCCAAAGCATCAACCCGCTCGTTTTCAGCGTGTCCGGCATGGCCTTTAACCCATACCCAGCGGATTTCGTGGTTTTGGGTGAGTTCGTCTAAGGCCTGCCATAAGTCAATGTTTTTCACATTACCTTTTTTGTTTGATGTTTTCCAGCCGTTTTTCTTCCAATTTTCGAGCCATTCGGTGATGCCGCTCATCACGTATTTGCTATCCGTATAAAGCGTGATGTTGCATTTTGTTTTAAGGGCTTTTAAGGCCTCAATGACAGCCGTGAGTTCCATACGGTTATTGGTTGTGTGAAGCTCACCGCCGGAAAGCTCCTTTTCTTTGTCTTTGTAACGAAGAATCACCCCCCAGCCGCCAATCCCCGGATTGCCGGAACAAGCACCGTCTGTGAATATTTCAACGCGGGGAGACATCATCAGGCATTCCTTAAAAATTCGGTGAAAAATTCGGAAAGCAAGGCTTCTTTCTCGTCTTCATTTTTTAAAACCTTAGCTACAAAAGAACGGAGCTGGTTTTTCGTCATAAAAATACGGAAATCTTTCGGTGTGGCGTTTTCGGCACCGATAACCCCGTTGATGCAAAAATCAGTTTCGGCAAACGGAGATAAAATGATTTGCATGTTTGTAAACTTGAGCTTGCCGCGAGGAGGCAAACGCATTTCGGGTTTTGTCATTAAATTAAAGTGACCGGAAATAGAACTCAAAGAATCCATTTGGTTATAATTTAAAAACCGAACTTTGTTATATTCGCTTCCCGTATCTTCCGTCGAACACGAAAAATAAAGTTCTTTGGCAATGGCATTGCTTTGGTTGTCGGCAATAACCGAAAAGCTGATTTTAACATATTTTTCAGGCGGATTGTCTATCGTTTTGGGATAAAGAATATCTTCATCCGCATTGTCGAGAATTTCTAAAGTTTTATCTTCAAGTAAAAGTTCAATATTCGGCTGCGGGCGTTTACCGAACATACCGGCGATAACAGCATAAGGCGCCGGCACGTTGTTTGAGCCGGAACGAATATAAATCGTTGAACCGACAGTTGTCATTAAAGGTGTAATTTCTGACTTCGGAATATAAGTTGCAACGTAGCCGTCCCCGTTTTTATCGGCGCTGATAATATGATTGCGCACAGTGTTGTGGCTCGGAATGGTGCAGCCGGAAATGGCATTTTCAAGCCAACTCAAAAAACGATGCACATTTTTGACTTTGACTTTGGCTTTGGCAACATCACCGATTTCCTGATCGCGGGAGCAAACAACACCCCAAACGATAACGCCGCCCTCGGAATTGCCGAAACCCGAAATGGCTTTAGCGAGGTTCTTTCGGTCATCTTTATGAAGCGTGTTGTTATTTTTTCCGGTCGAAACGGCTTGTTTGAAATCCAAAAAAAGTTCTTCGGATTGCATGTTTAAAATAAACTCATCTAAAGCATCTTCACCGAAATAAATAAGTTTTTGAAAAATATCTTCAGCGCGTGACATATCGTTTTCCTTTCTTCAATATGCACCATGATAATACAATTTTGATAATAAAGACTTAAAATTTAAGAGTTTTCTTTAAATCTTCATACGACGGATATTGGTTCACATTGCCGAGTAAGGTATAAGTCGGATTCGAAGTAAAAAGCATTTGCGCCGCTTTTTGAATATCTTCTTTGGAAACGGCATCAACTCTGGCAATCACTTCGTCCGTATCAATAATTCGCTGATGTATTAAGGTTTGTCTTGCGATAACCTCTGCCGTTGATGAAGAGCTTTCAAGAGCCATAAGCATGCTCGCTTTGAGCTGGGTTTTGGCACGATCCAGTTCCTTATCCGTCACTTTTTCCTGACAGATTTTTTTGATTTCATCTGCCGCAACGGGAATAAGCTGATTGAGTTCTTCGGCGGTTGTTCCCGCATAAATACCGAAAAGGCCGCCTAAAGTGTGTGAATTTGTGAAACTGTATACGGTGTAAACAAGTCCGCGTTTTTCTCTTATTTCTTGAAACAGGCGGGAGGACATACCGCCGCCGAAAATCGTCGAAAAAACGGAAACGGGGTAATACATTTGACTTTTATAGTTAACGCCCTTAAATCCGAGCAAAAGATGAATTTGCTCAATATCTCGTTTTTGGTAGGTGAAACCGCCGACATATTCTTGCGGTTCAATTGAGAAAGAGGCTTTGTTTTGATAGTTTCCCAAACGTTCTTCAACCATTTTAACGAATATGTCATGATCCAAATTGCCGACGGCGACCACAACCATATTATCGGCCCCGTAGTGAGATTTCATATATCGGCGCAAGGCATCGGCATTAAATTTTTTGATATTGCTTTCAGGACCCAAAATTGTGCGTCCGAGAGGCAGATTTTTAAAGGCATCTTCTTGAAAATAATCAAAAACGGCATCATCAGGAGTGTCAATACCTTGTTTAATTTCTTGAATAACAACTTCTTTTTCTTTAGCCATTTCAGCGGCATCAAAGGTCGGTGCAACAATAAAATCGGCGATAACGTCAATGGCAAGCTCAATATCTTTTTTGAGCATTTTGGCATAAAAAGCCGTAAATTCGCGAGAAGTATAAGCATTTGTTTGACCGCCCACATTTTCGATATCTTCCGAAATTTGAAGCGTGTTGCGCTTTTGCGTGCCTTTAAAGACCATGTGTTCAATAAAATGGGAAATGCCGTTCTGATCAGAAGTTTCATACGCAGAGCCCGTGTTGACCCATATGCCGAGCGAAACGGTTTCAATTTCGGGGCGGGCACTTGTAATGATTTGAAGTCCGTTTTTTAAAACTGTTTTTTGATATTTCATTTTATGGTCCTATTTAAAAAGTCAATTGACAGCATTATATCGCTGATATAAGATAAATCAACCAAAATTAAAAGCTAAAGAGGAGATTATAAACATGAAAAAAAATCCGAAATTTGCAATTGTGCTCTCAGGATGCGGCAGGGCGGACGGTTCGGAAATACACGAAGCGACGTGCGCAATGCTCGCCATTGATTGTTTAGGGCTGACCTATCAATGCTTTGCTCCGAATATTAAACAGGCTGCCGTTGTGAATCATTTAACGGGGCAAAGAGTTGATGAAGAGCGGAATGTCTTAGTCGAATCGGCTCGTTTGGCACGCGGCAATATTTTAGACCTGAAAGATTATAAACCGCAAGATTATGATGCAATCGTTTTTCCGGGAGGCTTAGGCGCGGTAATCAACTGGTGTGATTTCAGTGTTTCGGGAGTGAGCTGCAATGTTGATGCAAGTATCCGAAAAGCGATTTTGGAGAGCAACAAAAACGGTGTTGTCATCGGGGCAATGTGTATTGCGCCTGTTGTTATCGCAAAAGTTTTGGGCGAGAAAGGTGTGCATGTCACCATCGGTAATGATAAAGGTGTTGCCGCGGCGATTGAACGCACGGGCGCAGTCCATGAAAACAAAGAAGTAACGGATGTTTGCGTCGACGAATTAAGAAAAGTTGTAACAACGCCGGCTTATATGTTGGCGAGCTCAATTAAAGAAGTTTGCGAAGGCGCAGACAATATGATTAAGGCGATGATTAAGCTGATATAAAATTTATTTTTGCTCGTTATATCTTTCTTTGCGTTTTTTTCGGCTCATTGACCAAAGATTGCCGAGCCCGCTAATCGGCTGAACATCAAATTTTGATTTGAAGTTAAAGGTTCTGTCAAAGAAAACGGAAGTTGTTTTGGTGTAGTTGTTCATCGGGCAAAAGCCGTAAAAATCAACCTGCAACAGGTTGGCACTTTTTAAAATTGCAACAGCCTTTTTATATTCTTCACTGGTGTTGATGCGATCAGAGTCATCTAAAATAATCATACCACCTTTTTTTAAACGTTTTAAGGCTGTTTCGGCGCATTGATAACGGCGCTTGCCGTCAATAATGATAACATCTTGTTTTTCACGCTTTTCCAAAATGGCATTTTCGTAAATTTCGCCTTCATCACGCCATAAAACAGTCAGATTTTTGTGCTTTAATTCTTTCTGCCACTTTTCAAACCATTTGATGTTATCTTCAATCGAGATAACTTTTTGAGCACGCTCCGCCCAAAAAAGAGAAGAGTTTCCGACACCGAATTCAAATACTTTTTTATTTGAGTAATCAAATTGCGATAAATATTCAATGGCGGGATAAGTGTACCACGGGATAGGGTTTCCGTCACGATCGATGCAAACTTTTTCATCAATCGTGCGGGATATGGCAAAATCTTTTTCCCACATTTCGATAAACTTCAAAAACTTCTCGCTATACATCAAAGCGCTCCTTGAAAAGATATTTTAAGGGTAATATATCATTTTGGAAAAAAAAGAAAATATTTTTTTATAAAGGAGAAACATATATGTATTATCTTTCAAAACTGGCTCTTTGGCTCGTAATTATCGGCGGCTTGAATTGGGGGCTCGTCGGTATTGCAAACTTTAATCTTGTGTCAACGATATTCGGAGAGATGAGTATTTTATCACGCATCATATATATTTTGGTCGGATTATCGGCAGTTTGGCTGATTTATGAACAGTTTATGCC
This sequence comes from Alphaproteobacteria bacterium UBA1254, assembly GCA_002308495.1. Taxonomy (GTDB): domain Bacteria; phylum Pseudomonadota; class Alphaproteobacteria; order RF32; family CAG-239; genus UBA1254. The sequence goes on along the minus strand of DBVW01000012.1, from coordinate 29,956 downwards.
TGATTTAATGACGGCTAAAAAATAAAAAAGCGGGAAATATTCCCGCTTTTTTTATAAAAAGGACCAAACTTTAAGCAGCCTTTGTCGCATAGCGTGCGGCAAACTCATTCATTTTTGAAATGATGTAAGTTTGCTCTTCGCTTGTCAAATACGGATGCATCGGAATGCTCAAAACCGTTTTTGAAAGTTTTTCGCAGACAGGGAGTTTTCTGGTGTTCCATTTTGCGTAAGCTGTTTGTGTGTTAACAGGTCTCGGATAATATGCACCGCAGCCGATGTTGTTTTCTCTTAAATAAGTCATCAATTCATCGCGATGTTCACAGTTGATTGTGTAAAGTGCATAAGCCGATTTACAATTATCCAAAACGCGTTGTTTTCCAAAATATGACGAAAGTTCGTTATCATAACGAGAAGCAATGGTATAACGATCTTGAAGCTCTTTTTTAAATACCGTCAATTTTTGCATTAAAACGGCAGCTTGGAAAGAGTTCATACGACCGGTCATACCTAATCTTACATTGTCATAGTGATCTTCAGGGCTCATGCCGTGAACACGGGAAGATTGAACCAAAGCATTTTCTTTTTCACTGTTTGTGAAAACGGCACCGCCGTCACCGTAAGCAGCCAAAGGCTTTGTCGGATAGAACGAGGTGGCTGTCATATCGGCAATGGAGCCGGCATTGTGTCCGTGATAAACAGAACCGTAAGATTGGCAAGAGTCAGATAAAACTTTCATGCCGTTATCATGTGCGATTTTAATGATTTCATCATATTCGCAAGGGGATCCGAAAATATCAACCGGAATAACGGCTTTAAGGTTTAATTTGCCTTCAGCCTTAACTTCGGCAATTGCACGTTTCAAATCTTCAGGATCCATGTTGTATGTATCAGGTTTTGAATCAACAAAAATCGGTGTTGCGCCGAGCAAAACAGGAGCTTCGGCCGAAGCAACGAATGTAAACGATGAAACAAATACGGCATCACCTTGTTTTACGCCCCAAGACATTAAGGCAAGAGTTAAAGCATCTGTGCCGGAACCGCAAGTTGAACAATATTTTGTGCCGGAGTATTCGGCCAATTTTTGATCTAATTCTTTTGTTTCGGGACCTTGGCAATAAGCACCGTGGTTCAAAATTGTTTTAAAAGCTTCCAAAAATTTTTCCTGACCGATAACCTTTTGAGAAGTGGCACAGTCAAAAATACCAATCATTTTAGAAGGTTGATAAGACATTTCATTTTCCTTTATTAAAGTTAAAAACTGACGAGATAATATGTTATTTTGCTTTGAAGTTCAAAACACAATTCATTTCTTAATTGTAACATTAAAATGAACCTTTTTAAAACAAGATTCGTTATAATATTAGAATTTTGCTTGATTGGATATGTTTTTGTGTTTATATTATTCTAAAAGACAAATCAAAAAAGAGGAACACACATGAGAAAAGCTCTATTTTTAATACCTTTTTTGTGTTTGACGGCAGCGTGCGTAACCAATCCGAACGGCACAAAAATGAAAGCAAGTGACGAAGAATCAAAATTGGAAGTCTATAACAGAGCAATGTTTAACTTTAACTATCAGGTTGATAAAAAAGTTTTAAAACCGATTGCTAAAGGATATAAAGCGATAACAACGCAGAGTATCAGAAACAGAGTAACAAATTTCTTCAACAATTTGGAAGAACCGGCATACGCCGTCAACAACTTGCTTCAGGGTGAAATTAAAGATAGCGGTAAATCAATTGTTCGGTTCGCAGTCAATTCGACGCTTGGTTTGCTTGGTACGTTTGATGTTGCTTCAGGTTGGGGCATAGAAAAAAAGAAAAACTCGTTTGATGCAACGATGGCGATGTATTGTACGCCGGACGGACCGTTTTTTGTGATGCCGATTCTTGGTCCGTCAACGCCGCGTTATCTTATCGGATGGGGTGTTGATGCAATGGCTGATCCGATGTATTGGGCATTATGGGACAAGCAGGATGAAGATTGGGGTGTGGCAACAAGTTATGGTGCAACAGCCTTAAAATATATCAATAAGAGAGCCGAAAATATGTCATTGCTTGATAGTTTGGAAGAAGGTTCGGTTGATTATTATGCAACAATCAAAACGGCATTTTTACAAAACCGTCAGAAATTTCAAAGTTTGTGTGCTCAAAAAGCTGATGAAGGCGGCTCGGCGACAAGTTACGACTTCGATTTTGAAGATGAGGAAGAAGATTAATTTTATTGAAGGAGACAAAAAATGAAAAAAATAATTGCTTTAATATCTGTATTTGCCTGTGTGTTTTCGTTTAAGGCAAGTGCCTTGGACGGCAAAGCGGCAGAAGATTTTGTCAGAAAAGTAACAACGGAAGGAATTGAAGAAATCATTAATGCTGATGTGTCAGCTCAAGAAAAAGATGCGCGTTTTGAAAAACTGTTTAACGATTATCTTGATCTTGATTATATCGGCAAGTTCGTTTTAGGTCGTTATTGGAAAACGGCCAAAACGACTCAAAGAGATGAGTTTGTTAAAGTATATCGTGAATTTAATATCAAAACGTGGTCAAAGCGTTTTGACGAATTCAAAGGCAAACATTTCGATTTTCACGGCACAACACCGTCCAATTCGGAAGGTCAGCTCTTTGTAAACACGTCGGTAGATATGGGTGAGGGTGCACCTGTCAAAGTTGTTTGGCGTGTCAAAGACGGTGAAAAATTGAAAATCGTTGACATTATTATTGAAAATGTTTCGCTGGCAATTACGGCGCGTAATGAATATTCGGCATATATCAAAAAAGCACCCGGCGGTTTGGATGATTTGATTAAAGACTTAAAAGAAAAATCTAAGTAAAATAAAAAAAGACCTCTTTTCGAGGTCTTTTTTTTAAATCTTTTAATGAGCGTCAGGCTGTTCTTGCGGTGCGCTGATAACAGCATCTATGATTCGTTTCATTAATTTCGGCTGATTAATAAAGTGAAAAACAAGTTTTGATGTTCCCGTGCCTGAAAATAAAATATCGCCGTAATTGAATAAGCGCCCGAAAATGCTTTGACGCATTTCAACCGATTCGATTCGCTCACGATTAAGTTCTTCCGTCGTAACGTTAATAATACCGGTTCTTCTGACAACGCGTTTGTTCGTGCAAACCATTTCAATCAGGTTCCGCTTAAGCCAAGAGGCAATAGTGCAAATAAAAAAGGTCAAAAAGCCAAGCCAAAAAGCACATACTTGAAAAAACTCTAAAATATTTCCGTCGCGATGTTGCAGGGTAGAGGCAATGGCCAAAAACAGCGAGATAAAAGAAAGTGCTGTTAAGAAAAAAGGAATAATGAGTGCAAAATAGTGCAATCGTCCGACAAGAATAATTTCTTCGTCGGGAGTTAAGGTACTTAATGTGTAAGTATAGCGTCCGAGCATTTCTTTTCTCCAAAGTTCGTTCCAAAATAAAGTAACATAAAAAAAAAGAGATTGTCAAATAGAATCGTTTTTGTGCGGAAAACAGGTGTTTAATGTACGTGATGATTAAATAAAAAAAACACCGCCTTCAAAGGCGGTGTTTTTGTTGTTACATTCGCGGATAGAACCTGTGCCACTGTCCGCCCTTTTGCTTTAAGATTGATCTGGCATACACCAGAATGGCATACAAATAGCACATCACATTCTCTTTTTGATCGGTCAGCTGTTTTTTTAACAGCCTGCGAAGACGCCTCATCACATTGTCGTCAACAGCAACATCATCCCAAACCTCAGAAATAGGATACATAAACGCCTGGTCAACGGCGAAAGCAATAGCTTCTTGCTCTGATAGGGCTTTGGAAGCCGTTTTGTAATGATTGAGCGTATATAGCGGATTGTTTGCCAACCTATGGACCCAATTTTGCCCAATTTCGATCAAAATGTCCTTAAAGGTATTAAGGAAATTATCTGTCGGACAAGATTGTAAATCCAAGAGCTTTTGAACAGGTAGTTCGCTCAAAAGGAAGAGGTCAACTTCACCCAATATTCTAGTGCAACCCTTTTTGAAATGCTTGTGACTGATGTGTATCCACGTTACACCCATCGGATCGATTTCGTTTTGCATAAAAATAGATATTTAAAAATTAAACATAGACTTATAAGACTCGAAGGAAATGCTAATTTATGAGAAGGTAAATGTCAAATAAAAAAACACCGCCTTCAAAGGCGGTGTTTTTGTTGCTTAAACACGAAAGTGTTTATTTCTTTGCTTTTGCCTTAACAGCGGCCTGAGCAGCTGCCAAACGAGCAACAGGAACACGGAACGGTGAGCATGAAACATAATCTAAACCGCATTCTTCAAAGAATTCGATAGATTTCGGATCACCGCCATGTTCGCCGCAAACACCCAAGTGAATATCAGGGTTAACTTTGCGGCCTTCAACACAAGCACGTCTGACGAGTTTACCGACACCTTCAACATCAATAGATGCAAACGGATCAGCAACATAAATGCCGCGAGCGCGATATTCATCCAAAATTGCACCCGTGTCATCACGGCTCATGCCGAGCGTTGTTTGTGTTAAGTCGTTTGTGCCGAAGCCGAAGAAAGCTGCACTTTGAGCAAGTTCTTCAGCCATTAAGGCAGCACGAGGCAATTCAATCATTGTGCCGACAATGTAGTGAACTTTCTTGCCTTTCTCGGCAAAAACCTTCTCGGCTGTCGTGTCGATAATAGCCTTAACAATATCAAGCTCTTTCTTAGAACCTGTCAAAGGAACTTCGATTTCAGGAATAACCTTAACACCGGCTTCTTCAGATTCGATAGCAGCTTCAATGATAGCACGTGTTTGCATTTCAGCGATTTCAGGATATGTAATCGGCAAACGGCAACCACGATGACCGAGCATCGGGTTCAATTCGTGCAAAGCATTTGTTCTGGCTTTAACTTCTGCCAAAGTTTTGCCGAGCTTATCGGCAAGTTCCTGCATTTCAGGATCTGTATGCGGCAAAAATTCGTGAAGCGGCGGGTCAAGCAAACGGATTGTAACCGGCAGACCATCCATAATTTTGAACAAATCTTTGAAGTCTTGCTTTTGATAAGGCAGCAAACGAGCCAAAGCCTCACGGCGACCGGCTTCGTTATCAGCCAAAATCATGGCACGCATATCGGCAATTCTGTTGGGTTCAAAGAACATGTGTTCCGTACGGCTCAAACCGATACCTTGAGCACCGAATGCCAAAGCTTGTTTGGCGTCTTGAGGTGTTTCGGCATTGGCACGAACTTTCAAACGACGGATTTGATCAACCCAGCCCATGAGTTTTCCGAAGTTGCCTGAATTTGTATCGGCTTGAACGGTCGGAATTTGGCCTTCAATGATTTGACCTTTGGCACCATCCAAAGATACCCAATCGCCTTCCTTAATGACAACACCGCATTTTGTAGCCATTGTTTTGGCTTTAAGGTCAATGGTGATGTCTGTAGAACCGGAAACGCAAGGTGTGCCCATACCGCGAGCAACAACGGCTGCGTGAGAGGTCATACCGCCGCGAGCTGTAATAACACCTTGAGAAGCATGCATACCGCCGATATCTTCAGGAGATGTTTCGTTACGAATTAAGATAACTTTTTCGCCTTTGGCTGCCCAAGCTTCAGCGTCTTCTGCGCAGAATACGGCACGACCGACTGCAGCACCCGGAGATGCCGGTAAACCGGTTGCAATAACGTTTTTCTTTGCTTTCGGATCAAGCATCGGGTG
>DBVW01000012.1:0-24206 GCA_002308495.1 Alphaproteobacteria bacterium UBA1254 | reverse complement strand
AGGCCCTCTTTTACGAGGTCTACGGCAACCTTTACTGCAGCAGCAGCTGTTCTCTTACCGTTACGGCATTGAAGCATCCAAAGTTTGCCATGCTCAATCGTGAATTCCATATCTTGCATGTCTTTATAGTGAGCTTCCAAATTGTTACGTGCATCAACAAGCTCTTTATAAAGGTGAGGCCATCTTTCTTCCAAAGATGTGCCGTCGCCGATTGAGCCCATCGGTTGCGGTGTGCGGATACCGGCAACAACGTCTTCGCCTTGTGCGTTGACAAGATATTCGCCGTAATATCTGTTTTCACCGGTTGCAGGGTCACGAGAGAAGCAAACGCCCGTTGCGCAATCATCACCGGCATTACCAAACACCATGGTTTGAACGTTAACAGCCGTACCCCAGTCGCCCGGAATGTTGTTTAATTTACGATATGTAATGGCGCGGGCAGACATCCAAGAACCGAATACGGCGCCAATTCCGGCCCAAAGCTGATCCCAAGGATCTTGCGGAACAACTTTGCCGATCTTTTGGCCGATTTCTTTATAAATATTGACGAGTTCTTTTAAGTCATCAGCTGTCAAATCCGTATCAGATTTGTAACCATGAGCTTTTTTCATGTTTTCCAAAGCTTCTTCATAAAGCTCTAAATCTGCGCCCAAAACAACATCTGAGAACATTTGAAGGAAACGACGATAAGAGTCGTAAGCAAATCTTTCAGAACCTGATGCTTTGGCCAAAGCCTTAACCGTTTCATCATTCAAACCGAGGTTCAAAACCGTATCCATCATACCCGGCATTGAAACTCTGGCACCTGAACGCACCGAGACCAAAAGCGGATTAGAATTATCTGCAAATTTTTTGCCCATAATTCCTTCAACATATTTAACGGCTTCTTTAACCTGATCTTTCAAATCAGCCGGATATGTGTTGTTGTTTGCGTAATAATATGTGCAGACTTCTGTTGTAACGGTAAATCCGGGAGGAACGGGCAAGCCGACTTTGTTCATTTCGGCCAAGTTCGCACCCTTACCGCCCAAAAGATTTCTCATGGAAGCATCGCCTTCGGCGCTACCATTACCAAATTTATAAACCCATTTACTCATGGTTATTATTGCTCCTTTGTAGCAAGTTAGTTAAACACACAGCCCAAAAATCGCCTCAAAAAACGAAATTTTGAGCCAAAATTAGATAAAAACTTTTTCAAGTTGCCCGAAATTTATACCGATATTTGCGATTCTTCAAGCAAAAAATGAAAGAAATGCGCTATAAAATAAAAACCCCGCTTATCAAAAGCGGGGCTGAAAATGAAAGAATCTGCTTAGTAACCAATCAAACGAGAGGGGTTACCCATCAAAATCATGCATCTTTGACCGGGGGACAGTAAAACATCCGTGCCCTGTGTCAAAGTCATGACCTGACCGTTGTCGAGTTGGACAACATATTCATAACCTGTTTGATAAGAAAGAGCACCTTGTGCCTTGTTGCCGGCATATCCGCCCAAAGCCGCACCGCCGATGGCACCTAAATTATGCGCCGTGCTGCCGCTGCCGATTGCATATCCGCCGACACCGCCGGCAACAGCACCTAAGAGTGTGCCGACATTGTTGTCGGATTTAACGCTGACCTGACGAACGCTGATAACAGAGCAGGGGCTTGCTGCCGCGGCTCTGCCGACAGAACTCGTGCCGTATTGATTGGAATTAATGTCGGCCTGACAAGCGGCCAATAAAGCGGTAAAACCTAAAAGAGCAACTGTTTTTCTCATAAATAAACTCCTCTTAAAAGAAATAAAAAAAGATAACTTATAATATACAAAAAAAAATTTTGTTGTCAACGCTAGACTTTCAAATTTTGTTGATGTATAGTGCATAAAGTTTAAAAGAAAAGATTAGAAAGTAAAGGATATTTTTGTTATGCTAAAACGTTCAAAAATCGTTGATTTGCTGAGCTCAGATGCAGCTAAAGACAAAGTTTTGATCAAAGGCTGGGTTAAAACCCGCCGCGACGCGAAAGATTTTTCGTTTGTCGAAGTAAATGACGGCTCTTGCTTAAAAAATATGCAAGTTATTGCGATGAATAATTTGAACAATTATGAAGATATCAAAAAATTATCCACAGGTTCATCGGTCGCCGTTGAAGGAGCACTGGTCGAGTCGCAGGGCGGCAGCCAAAAATATGAAATTAAAGCTCAGGATATTAAAATCTACGGCATTGCACCGGATGACTATCCTTTGCAAAAGAAAAAAATGACGGATGAGTACCTGCGCACGATTGCCCACTTAAGACCACGCACAAACAAATACGGTGCGGCTTTCCGAATTCGCTCGGAATTGTCGTATGCCATCCACAAATTCTTTCACGACAGAGGCTTTAATTATGTTCATACGCCGATTATCACGGGTTCTGACTGTGAAGGTGCGGGCGAGATGTTTCAGGTCACAACGCTTGATTTAAACGATGCACCCAAAACAAAAGACGGCAAAATCAATTATGCCGAAGACTTTTTCGGACGTGAAGCGCATTTAACCGTTTCGGGACAACTAAACGGCGAGATGTATGCGTGTGCATTAGGCGATATATATACATTCGGTCCGACATTCAGAGCCGAAAATTCAAACACGCCGCGCCATGCCGCCGAGTTTTGGATGATTGAGCCTGAAATGGCTTTCGCCGATTTGCACGATGATATGGATTTAGCCGAAGATATGGTAAGATTTTGCATTAAACACCTGATGGAACATTGTGCATCGGATTTGGAGCTGTTTGAAAAGTTTGTTGATCCGACTTTAAAACAAACGCTTGAAAATATTGCGCACAACAGCTTTGCAAGGGTAAGTTACAGTGAGGCGATTGAGCTGATGAAAAAATCAGGTAAGAAGTTTGAATATACGCCGGAATACGGGATTGATATGCAAACGGAACATGAGCGTTTTTTGGCGGAAGAACACTTTAAGAAACCGGTGATCGTATATGACTACCCGAAAGAAATTAAAGCTTTTTACATGCGCTTAAATGATGACGGGAAAACGGTTGCAGCGATGGATGTTTTGGTGCCGAGAATTGGTGAATTAATCGGCGGTTCGCAACGTGAAGAGCGTTATGATGTGTTGGTTAAACGCATTGAAGAACTCGGGATGAAAGCTCAAGATTATGAATGGTATCTTGATTCGCGTAAATACGGAACGGTTCCTCATGCGGGTTTCGGACTTGGCTTTGAGCGTATGATGATGCTGGTAACGGGGATTGCAAATATACGTGATGTGATACCGTTTCCAAGAACACCGAAATCCGTTAACTTCTAAGGAGTTTGATATTGAAAAAGTTTTGGGTAATCGTTTTAATTTCTGCTTTTTCCTGCACCTCTTGGGCGCAGGAAGAAACGGCTTTTCCTCAAAATGAACAAATTTTTGAGTTTTCAAAGCCGAAATGCACGGATAAGGCTTTTGAGGCAAGGGCCTTTGAGACGATACAATCGTATCTTAAGCAAAAACCTGAAACATTTAGCATAAACAAACGTATGAAAGCATTGAAATTAAAAGGAATAAAAGGATTTGAAGAGGTTTCTCCGATAAATTTTGGTCCCAAAGAGGATTATAATACGGCCAATGCACTTATGATGGTTAAAATTAACAAAAAGATAGAACAGGAAGATATTTTACTCTGCAAACAAACGGGAACCGCAAAAAATCCGATTTATATTTTAGCCCATCCCTATTTTGATAATATTAAAGCATATGTGATTAATTTGGATCGGAATTCAACAAATTACGAAGATATTTCGTTTATCTATCCCTGAGGGTTATAAATGAGCGAAAATAAAAATTTAATTGTTGTCGATACGCAAAAAAATCTCCCCGTTATTGTTGAAGATAATGGGTTAGCTTCTTATTTGGAACAAATCAAAAAATTTCCTGTTTTAAGTGAAGAAGAAGAAAATGCATTGGTGAATGATTTTGTTAAAAACGGAAATTTGGAGGCAGCGCAAAAACTGATTACTTCGCATTTAAGACTGGCGGCCAAAATTGCATTAACATACAGACGCTACGGCTTGCCGATGCAGGATATGATTTCGGAGGCAAACATCGGATTAATGCAGGCGGTTAAAAAATTTGATCCGAATAAAAAAGTGCGATTGGCAACATACGCTCTATGGTGGATTAAAGCCGCTATACACGATTATATTTTACGCTCATGGTCGCTTGTTAAAATCGGGACCGTTGCGGCTCAGAAGAAATTGTTTTACAATTTAGGTCGTCTTAAAGCGCGTTTAGGTATCTATGAAAATAAAGAATTAGAACCTCAGGTGGTCAAGAAAATAGCGCATGAACTTGTGGTTGATGAAAAAGATGTGGTTGAAATGAACAGGCGTATCGGCGGAGATAAATCTTTAAACACGCGGGTCAACTCAAATTCGGATGATGACGAAGCGGAAAAAATAGATATGCTCTCTGATGTTAGAGAAAATATTGAAGGAAAGCTTGCAAACAAAGAAGAAGCTTTAATGCGCCGTAAAATTTTGTTTGAATGTTTAAGTGAGCTTAGCGAACGCGAACAATTCGTTATCAAAAATCACATACTTTCGGAAACACCGATGACGCTTGATGAAATCGGAGAAAAATTTAAAATCAGCCGCGAAAGAGTGCGCCAAATAGAAAAGCGGGCGCTTGAAAAACTGACGGCATCCGTCAAGGCAAAGATAGCGGCATAAGATGACAGAATCAATTTATGAAAAAACACTCAAAGAATTAGCTGCCGGAAAAATCGAGTCGCCTCGCTTGGAAGCAAGACTTTTAATTGCTGACATTTTAAATGTGAATCCGAATTCGATATCAGCGCAAACAATGATTTCGAATGAAGATGAGAAGAAATTACGGATGAATCTCGAAAAGCGTTTGAAAGGAATGCCTCTTGATAAAATTTTAGGGCATAAAGCTTTTTATAAATATGATTTTGAAGTGTCAGAAGATGTTTTATCACCGCGTCCGGATACGGAGGTGTTGGTAGAAGCGGCCGTTCAAATAGCGAAAACGCAAAACATTAAAAATCTTCTTGATTTAGGTGTCGGATCAGGGTGTATTTTGCTGTCGATTTTAAAAGAAAACGACCAATTATCGGGCACCGGTGTTGACGTTTCTCAAAAGGCACTTCACACGGCACAAAAAAACGCATCAAACCTGGCTCTTAAAGACAGATGTTCTTTTCTTTGTAAAGATTGGAACGCTTCGGATTTCGGGAAATGTTTTGATCAGGGATTTGATATGATTGTTTCAAATCCGCCGTATATTAAAACAAGTGAAATAGAAAAGTTAGAGACAGAAGTTAAAGACTATGATCCGATGATTGCGCTTGACGGCGGTGAAGACGGTTTGAACGGTTACAGGCAAATAGCGTTTTTTGCGCCGAAACTGTTAAATCAAAACGGTTATATACTGCTTGAAGTCGGGGCGGGACAGGCCGCGGCTGTGCGGCATATTTTTGAGGAAAAGGGGCTTTCGTATTTAGAAACGTTATCTGATTTATCCGGAATTGAACGTGTGATTATCTTAAAAAAATGAATAAAACCTCTTGCAATTTAAAAAAAAATAAATATCATAGAGATATAAATAATATGGGCGGTTTAATTTGAGCCCGTAGCTTATTTCCAATAAACATATTTCTTTTATTTAACTAAAGCTTCATGGCTTTAATTTTAGGTGTTTAATGATGAAAAAAAACAATAGCAAGTTTCGTTCCAATAACAACAATATGTACAATTTAAATTATCGATTCGACAGCGTCAGTCCGGCAGGAAAATTTTCAGGTACGGCGCTTGACTTGATCAAACGTTATAATGAGCTGGCAAAAGAGGCATCTTCCGCTGGAAATTATGTCGAAATGGAAGTTTTTCGCCAATATGCGGAGCATTATCGTAAAATTGTAACGGAAATTAATGAACGTAAAAATGTAAACCAGTCTCAGTTAAATAAGACGGAAAAAGAGATTGAAGAAAAAGAAGAGCAACAGGCGCAAGACCAGTCGCAAGAAACACCGTCGGATGAGCAAAATGAAGAAGTTATTACGCAAAAACCGTTGTCGTTAAAAAAGAAAACATTGCAGGTTATTGAAGTTAAAGAAGATGCCGTAATGACAGATGATTTGAAAGAAACAAAAGCAAAGCGTGTTTATAAAAAGAAAGCGGAAAATTTAAAAGAAAACGCGGCTGCCGTATAAATGCAAGTCCAAAGGAAAAAACGGATGATATTTTTCGTCGGGATGATGATTCTTGTTATAGCATCAATCGCTTTCACGTATAAAGTATTGACGGCTTATACAGCGTTTCATTGGTTTTCAAAATTAGTTATTTTTACGGCTTTGGTGATATCTTGGTTTTCGCCGATATTGTTACATACATTACGCAAAGGTCCTGAATTCTTAAATGGATCTTTTTATGAGTTTGCCTATAAACTAGGCTATTTTATGATGGGCTTTGTTCTGATTTTAACAATGTTGCTGCTTTTCAGAGATATTGTATGGCATCTTATTTATGTTGTGTCACGCAAAGCAATATTTGATCCGAACAATGCACATAATATTAATGTGTTTAACCTCGTCACTTTATTTTTGGCTTTTGTGTTTTCGGTTTATGGTGTTTATGAGGCACACAAAACGCCGGTATTAAGACAATTAAGCATTCAGGATAAACGTATTGATGAACCGTCTAAAATTGTTGTGGCTTCCGATTTTCATATTAATCAATCAACACCGAAACGGCATATTCAAAAAATGATAAACATCATTAATGCGCAAAGCCCGGATTATATTTTGCTTGTCGGAGATATTATAGATGATGAACCGGAACATACGCTTGAAAAATTTAAGATGCTTTCGGCGCTTCAGGCCAAAAAGATTTATATCAGTTTGGGAAATCATGAATATTACCGCAAACCGTACGCGTGGATAATTGAGTTTTCAAAATTAAACTTTACCGTTTTACAAAATTCGGGAGAAAAAATAGGCAAGACGGGTATTTTTGTGGCCGGTGTGCCGGATGCGGGATCCGCAAGTGTGAATTATAAGCGTGCATTTGAAGGGGCAGAAAATGAATATAAAATATTGATGTCTCATTCACCGACGGATTTTAAGGATATGGATAAATCTTTGTTTGACATTCAATTTTCCGGTCATACACATGGCGGACAAATGTTTCCGTTTCAATACATAACAAAAAAAGCTAATGACGGTTATTTGGCAGGGCTTTACGAAGACGGTAATACAAAACTTTTTGTTTCACGCGGGGCGGGTTATTGGGGACCGCCGATGCGTATTTTGGCAGAACCTGATATTGTTGTTTTAAATTTAAGGCCGTAAAGATGTCTTCGGAACTGAGAGAGGGTTTTGATATAGCCGAAAATTTTGATGTAAGCACACTAAAAGATTGTGCGGTTTTTTATAGCATCAGTTTTTTACAAACGGCAAAAAACAGAGACTTGGCTTATGAATATGTGAAACAGCACCCGAATTGTAAAACATTAGATCATACGCCGTGCGGAAAAACTTTATGCGAAAAAGGTTATCAAAGCACCGATAAGGAAACTTTTGAAAAATATAAGCTTATTTGGAAAACGGCCTCAGAACGCTTTGTGAGCGCGGCAAGCGGGAATATAACGGCTTTTATTGAAGGAGCAGATATGAGAAGCACTTTTTGCACGGTCGAAATTCCAAACATTTTGGCAAACTCAAAAATTAAAACGATTAACGGCGTGGATAAATTTGAGTTTTTAAAAAAATTTATTGCTTAATTGCAAAAATAACACTTGCATTTTGAAATAAAAAAGCTTAAAAAGAAACCTTGAAAATAATTCATTTTTAGGAGATTTCAGATGCCTTCAGTTGTTAATGATAGCTGTATTAAATGCAAAGCTTGCGCAAGCGTTTGCCCTGTAGATGCATTTCATGAAGCGGAAAACCAATTGGTCGTTAATCCGGATGTTTGCATTGATTGCGGTGTTTGCATTTCAGAATGCCCGCAAGAAGCAATTTCAAATGATTCGGATGCTGATCCGGAAGTTGTAAAGTTCAACGCAGAACAATCAAAAGTTTGTCCGAATGCTAACGACTAATCTTTGAAGACAGAGTTAACAAAAAACCTCAAGTTTTGCTTGAGGTTTTTTTATTATTTAAATTGAATTTAAAAGAACATGATTTGTGAATAAATGCCGTTAAGAGTGTTTAATTGCTGAACCAAATTTTCGGCATCTTTTTTTGGGGTATCCATAACAACATGTATCAAACGAATGCCTCTTTTTTCATAAGGCATTCCCATACGGCAAATGATGCAATCCGAAAAATGATGCAAAAGAGCATTGACTTCGGGGATTTTTTCAAAATTTTCAATTCTGATACCGAGAGTGGCAATTTGATTGTTCATGAATTTTCTCCTTGAGAGTTAGGGTTATCTGAAGAATGTTCACCGTTTAAATTATATAAAAATTGTTTTTCTATTTTTAAATACTGTGTCAAAAGCCATTTTGAACGGCTGATGATAAAGACCGAAATAACGAGCAGTAAAAAAGTCATTTTTGGATTTTCGGTTAAAAACTGGTGCACGGCAGTCATGATAAAAAACATGACAAGCAAAAGCCGAAAACTTGTTAAGATCAGAAGCGGAAGTCGATTTGCCGGACGGGCATACCACAAAACCGTGTATATTTTGGAAATCCGCTCATTAGAAAGAAGAAGATTTTTAACCGTTTCTTTGTTTTCTTTTAAGACGTTTTTAAACATAGATTTATTTGCAGAAGAATCGTTTGAAATTTGTTCATTAACTTCTATATCTGCTTCAAGTTCGGAAGGCTGTTTAAGATGTAATTTGACCAAGATAATGTTGACAATATCCGAAACAACGAAGTGCCCGCCGATTAAGGCTTTTAAAAACGGTGACATCATAAGAAGAACCGCAACGGTTAATAAAATGCGCATCGGAACATTCGGAATGTATTGGCTTACAAAAGGACGAATGATTTGAGAGAAAAAAGCAATAATGGCATATAAAATCAAAGAGAAAAGAAAAATACGGATAAAATAGCTTTTAAATAGAGCGCGCCAGAGTTTTTCTTCGGTAACGGTGGTTATTTCCGTTTTAGATGTTTGGTCGATATAATCGCGCCATTTTTGCGGTAAAATTTTTTCAAGAAGCTTATAAACTTTGGGCGCCGAATTAATCATAATAGGTGTTAAGAAGGTTGTGATAACGGAAACGGAAACAATAATCGGATAAACAAAATCATCCAAAACTTTTAAGCTCATTCCGAGTGCGGCAATAATAAAGGCAAATTCTCCGACCTGAGCAAGAGAAAAACCGCCTTGAACGGATGTTTTCAAATTTTGTCCGGAAATAACAAAGCCTGATGTGGCAAAGACAACCTGACCGATTAAAACAACAAGAGTGATAGCGGCAATCGGGTAGGCATAAGTGATAATCATTTCGGGATTAACCATCATACCGACGGTTATAAAGAAAACAGCGCCGAAAAGATCTTTAAGGGGTTTGATGATGTTTTCGATTCGGTGAATGACTTCGGTTTCTGATAAAAGAGAACCCATAATAAAAGCGCCTAAGGCCGAAGAGAAACCGGAATAAACGGCCAAATAAACCATAGATAAAGTCAAAGCAATTGAAACAAGAAGAAGCATTTCATCCGAAAGGAAATTGGAAAGTTTTTTGAGTATGGTCGGAATAATATAAATACCGACAACAAAACATAAAACCAAGAAAGTGAAAAGCTTTAAAATACTTAAACCGATGGCCTCTCCGTCAATACCTTTGCCGATGGCAATGGTCGGAAGCAATACGAGAAGCAAAACGCCCATGATATCTTCAATAATCAAAACGCCGAAGACCAGATCCGTAAATTTTTGTTTTTTAATTTTTAAATCATCAAAGGCCTTAATAATAATGGTGGTTGACGACATCGAAATCATAGACCCCAAAAAGAAGCTGTCAATGGTACTCCAGCCTAAAAACAGACCGGTATAATAACCGCAGAAAAGCAGGAGAAAAATAACAAGCGTCGCCGTAAGCAGAGCAGACTTTCCGACACTGACCATTTTGTTAAAACTAAACTCAAGACCGAGCGAAAAAAGCAAAAAGATAACACCGATATCAGCCCATAAGTTCAGATTTGCCGTATCTGAGACAGTCGGCAAAAAATTAAGATACGGACCTGCAAAAATTCCTGCAAGTAAATACCCTAAAACCATCGGTTGCTTTAATTTTTTAAATACAATGGTTGTGATTGCGGCATAAACCGTAATCAGCATTAAGTCAGAAATAAGCGGGTGCAGACCATGCATGTTTTTTTTTCCTGTTTTGAATATGTTTTTCCAAATATAATAAAGGTGAAATGTTAATATTTATATAAATCATGAAAGTTTTTTTTCTAATCCCTCTTGCGAAGAAAACTTTAAAACCCCATATAAAAATCATGTTGTTTAATATGGGAGTATTTAAGCCATGAGTGAAAAGAGAGAATTTCAAACCGAAGTTGCTAAATTGCTTGATATCGTGATTAATTCGCTTTATTCGGAAAAATATATTTTTTTAAGAGAGTTGATTTCAAATGCGAGCGATGCATGCGATAAATTAAAATTTTGGTCTTTGACCAATCCCGAAATAAAGGCTCCCGGCGCGTTTAAAATTACTTTAACACCGAATGCAGAGGAAAATACATTAACCGTTTCGGATAACGGTATCGGTATGAATAAAGAGGACTTAATCAATCATATCGGCACGATCGCAAAATCAGGCACGGCCGATTTTGTAAAAAATATGAGTGAGAATGGTTCGGCAGTAGATCTTATCGGACAATTCGGCGTCGGCTTTTATTCCGCATTTATGGTTGCAAAAAAAGTGGAAATTACGACAAAGAAGGCAGGTGAAGACCAAGCTTACAAATGGATATCGGATGGCCTTGACGGTTTTGAAATAGAAGAAGCAAAGCGCAAAACAAACGGCACCGATATTAAACTGTTCTTAAAAGATGATGCCAAAGATTTTACCGATACGGTTTATTTAAGACATATTGTCCGCACTTATTCCGACCATGTCGAATATCCGATTGTTTTGGATTTGGGTAAAGCAGGTGAGGAAACAATCAACACGGCATCGGCTTTATGGACGAGAAACAAAGCGGAAATTACCGAAGATCAATATAAAGAATTTTATCACCATATTTCGAAAAACTTTGACGATCCGTGGATGACGCTTCATTTTAAAGCAGAAGGCAGCATCGAATATAATGCGCTTTTATATATTCCGTCAACGGCACCTTATGATTTGTTTCAACCGGATCGACAACAAAGCCTAAAGCTTTACGTGAATAAAGTTTTTATTTCGGACAAAATTGAAGGTTTAATGCCGGCTTATTTACGTTTTGTAAAAGGCGTGATTGACAGTTCGGATTTACCGCTGAACATTTCGCGCGAGATGCTCCAGCAAAATGCGCTCTTGGCAAAAATCAGACAAGGCACGGTCAGCCGAATTTTGAAAGAACTGAAGAAGCGTATTTCAAATTATGATGATTATCTTAAGTTTTGGAATGCCTTCGGCACGGCCTTTAAGGAAGGAATTTATGAAGATTTTTCAAATAAGGAAGAAGTTGCCGCCCTTTCGCTTTTTGCATCAACAAATGATGAGAGCAAACTCACGACTTTAGATGAATACATCAGCCGCGTTCAAGGCGAGCAAAAGGCAATCTATTATATCACGGGCGATGATGTGCCGACTCTTCGTAATAACCCGCAGCTTGAGGCATTTAAAGAAAAAGGTATTGAAGTTTTGTTGTTAACAGATCCGATAGATGAATTTTGGACACAAGTGTTGACTTCTTATAAAACATTTGCCGTTAAACATATTTCAATGGCAGATATTGATTTGAAAATTGAAAGAAAAGATAAAAAAGCGCAAGAGGGAAGCCTTAAAAAGCTGACTGATTTTATGACAGATCTTTTCAAAAATGAGGTCGGTAAGGTTGAAATAAGCGAAAAGCTGACAAAGAGCCCTGCAGCCTTAAATGTGGAGAACGGCCAGATGAGTATTCATTTAGAGCGTTTGATGCGGAATCATCAGCAACAAACGGCTTTTGCAAGTACCAGAATTTTGGAAATCAATCCGTATCACCCGTTGATTATTAAACTTTCGGAAATGATGGCAGACGAAAAATTGAAAACAAAGGTGGCGGATATTTCACGGCTCATTTTAGATCAAGCTAAAATAGCTGAAGGCGAGGCTGTTTCGGATGCGGCTTTCTTCGCCGAAAAATTCAGCGATTATTTGTTAAAAGCAATCTAAATGAAAAACAAAATGCCCTATGCATTTCGAAGCATCTGATTAAAGGTCGATTCGGCTAAGTTGATTTCGAACTGATCGAGGGTTCTGTCGGTTGGGATTTCTCTGTCTAAAACAAGATTAACAAGATTAAGAAGCAGCTTTTCCTGTAAAAGCTCAAGATATTGTTCTTCTTGAGGGAGAGTGGGTAAATAAAGCAATTCTAAAAAAGTTTCTTGTTTCGATGTTTTTAAAATATCTTTTTTGAGCGATTCGGTTTGACTGGGCAGAAAACGACCGTTATCATCGGTAACCTGCAAAGATTGAACAACTTTGTAAAATGGCTCAAAAAGGGGATATTTAAGCACTTTAAGCCCGTTAAGATCGGTTATTTCAAACGGGTCAAAGTTTTGCAGTTCATCTAATCTGATCTTGTTGTCATACAAGGCCAAATCGGTTGAACGTAACTTTTCCTGTGCTTTTGTTTCAAACATCAAAAGTGCTCCTTTTTAGCAAATCTTTTAGAAAAAAAGTTAAAAGATTTTATTTTTATTTACGATTTATTGATTAAATATAATCTATATTTATTAAAAAATTGTAATTTTTATAAGGAAATCGTTATGTCTCGAAATGCCATAGAAGTTTTTGACAACACTTTAGTGCCGATGGTTATTGAGCAAACCTCGCGCGGTGAACGTTCGTTTGATATTTTTTCGCGACTCTTAAAAGAGCGCATTATCTTTTTAACGGGTGAGGTTAATGATGAAGTTTCATCACTCGTTTGTGCCCAACTCCTGTTTTTGGAATCGGAAGATCCGAAAAAAGATATTTTCCTTTATATTAATTCTCCGGGCGGTGTGATTACATCGGGCATGGCAATGTATGACACAATGCAATATATTTCATGTGATGTGGCAACGCTTTGTATCGGTCAGGCATGTTCGATGGGGTCTTTCCTGCTTGCAGGCGGGGCTAAAGGAAAACGCTTTTCATTGCCTAATTCGCAGATTATGATTCATCAACCCTCCGGCGGTGCAAAAGGTCAGGCGGCAGATATCGAAATTCAAGCCAAATTAATTTTGGATATGCGCAAACGCTTAAATGAAATCTATGCCTTAAATACGGGGCAAAAACTTTCGGTTATTGAAAAAGCAATGGACAGAGATAATTTTATGACACCGATTGAAGCGAAAAAATTCGGTTTGATTGATGAAATTGTAAAAAATCGTGCGGAAATAAAATAAGGAGCGAAAATGAGCGAAGAAGATAAATCATTACATTGTTCTTTTTGCGGCAAAAGCCAAAATGAAGTTAAAAAATTAATTGCGGGACGCGGTGTTTATATTTGCGATGAGTGTATTGATGTTTGTATCAATATCGTGGCAGACGAATTGCACCAGGAAAAATCATCTTCTCCTGTTTTTGACGGACAGTTGCCGACTCCGTCCAAAATTAAAAGCTTTTTAGACCAATACGTAATCGGTCAGGACGAAGCAAAGAAAGTTCTTTCCGTGGCCGTTTATAACCACTATAAGCGCTTAAATTGTCAAAGCGAACACAAAGATGTTGAAGTTTCGAAATCAAATGTTGTGCTGATTGGTTCGACGGGTTCGGGCAAAACACTGCTAGCACAAACATTGGCACGCATTTTGGATGTGCCGTTTGCGATTGCCGATGCAACAACTTTGACCGAAGCCGGTTATGTCGGTGAAGATGTCGAAAACATTATCTTAAAACTCGTTCAGGCAGCAGATTATGATATCGAAAAAGCCGAGCGCGGCATTGTCTATATTGATGAAATCGATAAAATCACGCGCAAAACGGACGGTCCGTCAATTACGCGCGATGTTTCGGGCGAAGGTGTTCAACAAGCTCTCTTGAAAATCATTGAAGGAACGGTGGCAAATGTTCCGCCTCAAGGCGGTCGTAAGCACCCTCAGCAAGAATTTTTACATGTTGATACGACAAATATTTTATTCATTTGCGGCGGTGCATTTGCAGGGCTTGAAAAAATTATCGGCAAACGCGGCAAAAACACATCTATCGGTTTCGGGGCGAAGGTGGCATCAAAAGAAGATGCCGGTATCGGTGAAATCTTAAAAGATGTTCAATCGGAAGATTTATTGAAATTCGGTTTAATTCCGGAGCTGATCGGGCGTTTACCGATTATTGCAACCTTAAACGATTTGGATGAAAACGCGTTAATCAAGGTGATGACAGAGCCGAAAAACGCTTTAATGAAGCAATATACAACGCTTTTTGATATGGAAGATGTGAAATTGACCGTAACCGAAGAAGCACTTCGTGCCATTGCTAAAAAAGCAATCGAAAAGAAAACGGGTGCGCGCGGTTTAAGGTCGATTATGGAAGGAATTTTGCTCGATTTGATGTATGAAATTCCGGATATGAAAGACGTAACCGAAGTTATTGTCAATGAAAAAGTTGTCAATGAAGGCTCAAAACCGGTTCTGATTAAGAAAAAGAAAAGCAAATCAGCTTAAAAAAAAGCCTCTCGTTTGAGAGGCTTTTTTAATCAAAATAAAAATACCAAATTTTCTTGACGATTCGAATATAAACAAAAAGCGCTTATGAGAGCGCTTTTAGAATTTTTTGAGCAATTTCTTCATAGGCTTTTGTGTTCGGGCTGTCAGGCAAAGCAGCCACAACAGGCGTTCCGGCATCGGCATTTTGACGAATGGCAATATCAAGAGGAATTTCGCCTAAAAATTGCTCGCCTAAACGCTCGGCTGTTTCTTTCGCGCCGTTTTCGCCGAATATATAGGCTTTTTTACCGCAATCAGGGCAAACATAATATGCCATATTCTGCAATAAACCTAAAATCTTAACGTCAATTTTTTCAAACATATTAACGCCTTTAACGGCATCGATTAAGGCAATATCCTGAGGGGTTGAAACAATAACGACACCGTCGAAATCAATGCGTTGCGAAAGAGTGATTTGGATATCGCCTGTGCCGGGAGGCATATCAATAACCATAACATCAATATCTCCCCAGTTTGTTTCTTTAAACAATTGTTCAATAGCGCCGCAAGCTTTTGCCCCGCGCCAAATAAGAGGTGTATCTCTGTCAACAAGCGAGCCGATGGACATCGCTTTAACGCCGAAATTTTCAAAAGGCTCAAATATGGTGCCGTTGTAAGAAACGGGCGGCGTGTTTTCAAAAGAAAGCATGGTCGGGATTGAGGGACCGTAAATATCAGCATCAAAAATAGCTGTTTTTTGCCCCAAATTTGCAAAAGCAAGCGCTAAATTAACGGCTGTTGTTGACTTGCCGACCCCGCCTTTGCCGGAAGCAACGCCGATAATGTGCTTAATGTTTTGCATTTTCCATTTTTCGATTCCGGACGAAACGGGAGCAGCTTTTTTGCGAGTGAAAATAACGGTGGCTTTGGATACGCCGTCGGCATTTAACAGCTCTTTTTTCAAATCTTCGGCTTTTTCCATGTTTTCGGGTGTGTCAATCAGCGTAATAATGATGCGCCCGTCAAGATTTTGAATGTTTTCAATATGTTCAAGCGAAAAATATTTTTGCACGATTTGTTCGATGTTTGGCATGGAAGCTTTCCTTTGTAATGTGGATATCAAGAAGTGCGCCGTTGTTTTTAATATATATTTATATTATTTTATCAGGCGTGGTCAACAAAAAAATTTATGAGGACAGATCAATGGCAAAAAAGAACAATCCTTGGGAAGAAGATTTGCCGCCGGAGCCGTTCGATTCTAACGGCACTGCGACAAGAAAAATGAAAGTCGTTTCGCCCTTTAAAGTCGCGAAATTAAACGGCACAAAGAATAGCTTTAAAATACAATTTAAGCTGATTTTTGCGGCAATTTTTCTTTTATGGCTGGCATCCGGTTTTTATCAGGTTCAGCCGAGTGAACAGGGTGTTGTTCTTCGCTTTGGAAAATATGTGGACACGACAGATTCGGGATTGCATTATCATTTGCCTTATCCGATAGAAAGTGTTATCAAAGTGAATGTGACGCAAGAACGAAGCATTAATTTAGGCGTTGCCGAAAATACAAGTCAAAACAGATATATGAACAATAATCATTCAAGCGTGGCGTTAAATTCATTTACCGAGAGCCATATGCTGACAGGCGATGAAAATATCGTGGATATCAACTTAACGGTTGTTTGGAAAATTAAAAATGCCAAAGATTATCTGTTTAATGTCAGAAGTCCGGATGTAACGGTTCGAGTCGCGGCTCAATCGGTGTTAAGAGAAATTGTCGGACAATCCGAAATGCAGCCGATTATTACGGGAGATCGCGGCAAAGTTGAAAACGAAACCAAAACCGAGCTTCAAAAGCTGATGGATGACTTTGGAGCCGGTATTGTCATTGTACGTGTCAAACTCCAAAAAGCAGACCCGCCGAAGCAGGTTGTTGACGCGTTTAACGAGGTTCAAAGGGCAAAAGCGGACCAAGAGCGCTTTAAAAACGAGGCGGAAGCTTACAGAAATGAGGTTTTACCAAAAGCTAAAGGTGAGGCGGTTAAGCGTTTGCAAGAAGCAGAAGCATATAAGGAAGCCGTGATAAATAAAGCAAAAGGTGATGCGGAACGTTTTACTTCGGTGCTAAACGCCTATAAAGAAGGAAAAACGGTAACAGCAACAAGGCTTTATCTGGAAACAATGGAAAAGGTTCTTTCAAAGTCAGATACAATCGTGATTGATTCTTCGGCAAAAGGTTCAAATGTGTTGCCTGTTCTGCCGATTGAAAGCAACAAAAACAAGTTGCGTGAAGTGTTGCTCGAGTCGTCTAAATAGGGAGAAAAATAATGAAAAATCAAATCAGATATATTGTTTTTGGATTGATTGTGTTGCTTGTTGTAGCGCTTTCGGGATCATTATATGTGGTTAATCAGGTTGAACAAGCGATCGTTCTTCAATTCGGCGAGCCTGTCAGAGTTGTGAAAGAACCGGGTTTGAAAATGAAGGTACCGTTTATTCAGAACGTTGTTTATTATGATACGCGTCTTTTGAACTTAGATCCGCCGGCTCAGGAAATTGTGTTGGGCGACAAGAAACGTTTGGATGTGGACAGTTTTACGCGTTATCAAATTATTGATCCGCTGCGTTTTTATCAGACCGTGCGTACGGAATTACAGGCGCAAAGCAAATTAGAAGAAATCGTTAATTCGTCGGTCAGAAATATTTTAGGTCGTATAACCTTACAAGAGCTTCTTTCGGAAAAACGCTCTCAGATTATGGCGGATATTTCGAATGCGGTTAAGAACGATGCGGCTCAAATCGGGGTGAAGGTGGCCGAAGTTCGCATTCGTCGTGCGGATTTGCCGATTGAAGTGCTTCAGGCGATTAATGATCGAATGAAAGCCGAGCGTGAGCGTGATGCAAAAGAAGCACGTGCACAAGGACAGCAAGCGGCGCTTCAAATCAGAGCAACAGCGGAAAAAGAAAGCACCATTATTGTGGCCGAAGCAGAGAAACAAGCTCAAATCATTAAGGGTGAAGGAGACAAAACGGCGACATCCATATGGAATAAAGCTGCCGGTGAAGATCCTGATTTCTATGCTTTTTACCGTTCGATGGAAGCTTATCGCGAGTCGATGGCAGATCATAACAACAGGCTTGTCCTTTCTCCGGATTCGGACTTTTTCAAATATTTTAAAAGCAAAATGAAATAGGAATTTTAAATGTTTCGAAAAATATTTTTGTTGTTCGTGCTGCTGAGTTTTAAAGCAAATGCTTTGGAGAGCTTTGCGCCGGTGGTTGAAAAAGTTATGCCGAGCGTTGTCAATATTTCAACTGAGATGCGTGAAAATGAAGATTCTCCTCAAGTGGAAAACAGCTTGGTGTTTTCGAATGACGGGCATGTTTCGTTGGGATCGGGTTTCTTTGCAGACAAAGAAGGCTATATTTTAACGAACAGGCATGTTATTGAAAAAGCAAAGAAGATCAAAGTTACGACTTTTGGCGGACAGACGTATGATGCTGAGATGAAAGGCGAAGATAAAATTTTGGATGTGGCTTTGATTAAAATAAACCCGCAAACAGAAATCAGTATAGCCGAATTTGCGGATTCCGATGAGCTTAAAGTCGGCGATTGGGTTGTTGCAATCGGAAATCCTTTCGGATTGTCAAATACGGTAACGCTTGGTATTGTTTCGGCAAAATCAAGAGATATTAAAGAGACTTTATTTGACGATTATATTCAGACCGATGCCCCGATTAATCCCGGAAATTCGGGAGGTCCGATGTTTAATCAAAAAGGTGAAGTCGTCGGTTTGAATACTTTGATTTTTTCTAAACAGGGAAACAGTTTGGGTGTCGGTTTTGCCATTCCGTCAAACCAGCTTAAGCCGATATATCAAGCTTTGAAACAAACGGGAGAAGCCGTAAGGAAATCGATAGGAGTGGGCTTAAAAGAAAGTTTTGATCAGGATAAAAAATTTTTGATCGTTACCGAAATTTCAGATTCCGATTTAGCCAAAAGAAATGATTTGGAAACAGGTGATAAAATTTTGGCTTACAACAACAAGCCGATAATCACGTTACAAGCTTTTCAAAACGATATTGTCTGGTGGAATTCGGATAATCCTTTACAAATAACGGTTGAAAAAAACGGAGAACAACTTGAAAGAATAATAGAAGCGGAACCGCTTCAAAAGATGCCCGAGCCGGAAGTGCGGCAGGCACGGAAACCGGAAGGCGTTTTTTATCAGCAGATAGGGCTTTACCTGGATAATTTTAAAATTGTAGGCGTCGAAAAACAAAGTGAAGCGGAAGAAAAGGGTATTCAGGCAGGGGACGAACTCTTGCGCATTAATGATCATGCTTTAGCCCAAACAACAGATTTGCCGTTTTATATTACGGAAAGCATTTCTGAAGGAAAAAGCATGCGCCTCAGCTTAAAAGATGCCAACGGAATGTATTATTTCGTTGATTTAACGCCGACGGGAAAATAACAATGAAACGGGCTGATTTTTATCATTTGCAAAAGAACACGTTGGATGAAGCATTGCCAAAACTCGTTTTAAAAGCATACGAGACCGGTTTGCCGATTAAAATTAAAATCGGAAATGAATTGCGTGTTGATTTTTTAAACACAATGCTGTGGACATTTGATGAAGAAAGCTTTATTCCGCACGCTACCAAAAAAGACGGTTTTGCGGAAATGCAGCCTGTTTTTTTATCGTCAGATGATGATGTTCCGAATAACGCCAAAATTTTATTTTTGGTGGATGGGGCAGATGTTGATATGACAATGACCTCGGAATTTGATCGCATTTTGTATGTATTTGACGGAAACAATGAAGATGAGGTAAAAAAAGCAAGAAAGATGTGGAAAGCTTTCAAATCCGAAACAGCCGAGTGTCATTACTGGCAACAAAATGAAAGCGGAAAATGGGAAGAAAGTGAACAATCTCTAAAAAAAGATTGCGCCCAAAGCAAATAAAGCTATAATGAAAAGAACATTTCAAATCACAACTATGGAGATTAATTAAAATGTCTGAAAATAAAGATATCCTCGTGGCTAAAAAAGCAATTGACCGTGAGGTTGAAGCTTTAGAAATGATGAAAAATGAATTAGATGAAAATTTAAGCAAAGTATTAGACCTTATTGAAAGAAGCAAAGGTCGCGTTATTGTAACGGGAATGGGCAAATCGGGACATATCGGCAGAAAAATTGCGGCAACGCTCGCCTCAACGGGAACGCCTTCGTTTTTTGTTCACCCCGGAGAAGCAAGCCACGGCGATTTAGGCATGCTGACTTCTGATGACATTGTTTTAGCAATATCAAACGGTGGCGAATCAAAAGAATTGTCGGATATTTTAATGTATTGCAAAAGATATCATATCCCATTGATTTCGATGACGAAAAATCCGGACAGTACCTTAGGAAAGGCAGGGGACTATTTATTAAAACTGCCGAATGACGGGGAGGCGTGTCCTTTAGGTCTTGCGCCGACATCATCAACAACGGCGACATTGGTTTTGGGAGATGTTTTGGCAATTGCTTTAATGGAGCGCAAAGGTTTTTCGGCAACGGATTATAAACAACGCCATCCGGGTGGAAAATTGGGCGCAATCTTATGCAAGGTTTCCGATTTGATGCATACGGGCGATGAAATGCCTATTATTGATGAAGATGCAATTATGCAGGAAGCATTAATGACAATGAGTGCAAAAATGCTTGGGTGTGTCGGTGTCATCAACAAAAAAGGCGAACTGGTAGGAATTATTACGGATGGTGATTTGCGTCGCTGGATGTCGCCGAAATTAATTGAAGAAAAAGTTTCTAAGGTTATGACCAAAAATCCGAAGACGATACGTCCGGATGTTTTGGCAAGCGAGGCCGTTTATGTGATGAACAACACAGGTCGCGGTATCACAAATCTGTTTGTTGTCGAAAACGGAAAACCGATTGGGTTAATACATATTCATGATTGCTTGAGGGCAGGGGTTAACTAATTGGTTGATGTTCAAAAGATAGATGCGTTTTTTAATGGTAACGCGGTTTTAAAAACAGCAGAACGCCGAACGGAAAGTAAACGTTCGCGCGTTTTGCGTTTTGCAAAACTGGTGATGCCGTCAATTGCCGCTCTGTTAATCGGATTAATTCTCATTTTGCCGAATTTTAAGAAGGAGAACGTTGTTTCAAAAGAAGATTTGACATTGCCTCAAAAAGGAGAGTTGGAAAAACTGCATGCGGAAGATGCTTCTTTCTCTATGACGGATGCTGACGGAAAAATCAGTTCGTTTACGGCCGATTCAATGGATGAAACGAGCAGTATGTCTAAAGTTATTAAGATACAGAATCCTAAGGGCAAAATTCCGCTCAAAACAGAAGAAAAATTTGTTGATATTATCGCAAATACGGGTTTTTTTGATCAGGCGAAAAATACCATTCGCTTGGAGCAAAATGTGAAAGCAGTGTATGATAATCAAACGACTTTTGAAACAAATGAAGCTGAATATGATTTTAATAAAGCCTACGGACAAGGTCAAAAACCGATTCATGCTTATGGCAGTTGGGGAAAAATATGGGCGGACGGTTTTTCTTATGATAAAAACCAAGAGATCTTGTATTTGAACGGGAAATCAAAGCTTATACATGAAGGCGGTGTTCTAAAGGCATTTAAACAGGCAAGATATTATAAAGACTTAAATAAAATAGAGGCAGAGGGTAATGTGGTTTTAGAACAAGCTTCAAGTATGTTATATGCGGATAAAGTTGTGATGTGGTTTGAAAACGAAAAACAAATGGAGCTTAGAAAAGTAGAGGGTTTCGGCCATGTCAAAATTCGAACGGAAGATGGCGTGGCTCAAAGTGATAAAGGAATTTATTTGCCGCAGGAAAATAAGATTGAATTGGAAGGTAATGTTTCAATTCAAAAAGATAATAATATCATATATGGCGATAAGGCCGTTACAAATACGGAAACGAAAATCAGCAGAATGATTGCTGACGAAAAAAATAAAAAAGTATCGGGTATCATTCGAGGATCAAGTATTAAAAGGAAAAAACATGAAGAAAAGTAATGTATCAGATTCGGTCTTGGAAATTTTCAATATCGGCAAAAAATATAAAAATCGCTCGGTGTTGAGAAATGTTTCTTTGAATGTTCATCGAGGAGAAGCCGTCGGTTTGTTGGGACCGAACGGAGCCGGAAAGACTACGTGTTTTTATTGTGTGATCGGTTTGATTACGCCTGATTACGGTGATGTTCATATCAATGGAGAAGATATTACAAATATGCCGATGTATCGCAGAGCCAGAATGGGAATCGGCTATTTGCCGCAAGAAGCTTCCATTTTTCGTTCGCTTTCCGTTGAAGACAATATTAAAGCTATATTAGAGATTGTTGAAGAAGATGAAAGCAAAAGAGAAGCAAAGTTAGAAGAATTGCTTTCGGAATTTTCAATCGCGCATCTGCGTAAATCGCCGGCGGTTTCATTATCCGGCGGTGAAAGACGGCGTCTGGAAATTGCAAGGGCATTGGCCAGTAATCCGGATTTTATTCTGCTTGATGAACCTTTGGCGGGTATTGATCCGATTGCTGTCGGTGAAATCCGCTCACTGGTATCGCAATTAAAGAACAGAGGATTGGGCGTTTTAATCACGGATCATAATGTCCGCGAAACTCTTGATATTATTGATCGTGCATATATTTTGCATGGTGGTTCCGTATTAATGGAAGGAACGCCCGAAGAAATTGTCAAGAGCAAAGAAGTCAGAAAAGTTTACTTGGGCGAAGATTTTTCAATGTAAATTTTATATAATTGATTTTGCCGTAAATTTAATAAAAAAACAGTTGAGCTCTTGTTTTTTTACCACTAAAACAAGAAAAGAATTGTTTATACAATCAAAGCAAGAAATTAAAAAAATTGCCAAAAAAAATGTTGACGGAAAGACAAAAAAATGGTATAGTACGAGCAAGAACAAATTATGAATATTTATTAAACTTTATAAAATGAGTAAGACAAAAAAAATGATCATGGCGATAGGGATTATTGCTGTGATTTGCTCGGCTTGCAGCAAGAGCAACAAGATGGAAATGCCGAAGGCAGAAACCACGACCATTTCCAATGTTGAAGAAGTCAAGAAAGAGACGGTATTCTCTTTGGAAAATGGCTATCAGGTCAGCCGGAAGGGAGAAAAAGTCTGCCTTCGCCTTGAAAAGAAGAAGTTTCAGACAAAGGGTAAAGACCTGGCTTTTCTGTGGCAAGAAGCTAAAAAGGGCGATGTCGTCAAGGTAGTCGCCACAAAAAAAGGCTGGATCTATGTTCCTCAGCGCCCGTCCACAAAAATAGCAGACATGACGACCGAAGGTAATGTCAAAAAGTTTATCTTAGAGGATGGATGTCAAATAATTCAGAAAGGAAAGAAAATAACAATTTACTCCTCGACGAATGAAAAGGCATTTAAGCTGAAAGATGACGAAGTTGCTTTCCTTTGGGAAATGGCATTTGTCGGGCAAGAGGTTTCTTGGGAAGGAATGTCCGTTCGACCGGTCGGTTTGCCCCAAATTGTTGGTGTCCAACAGTTGAAAGACTTCATCATTTATTACCTAAGTAACACTCAGGAAATTTGGGTGGATGCTGACAGCGAAAAGTTCTTCTTCTTAAAAGACCGTTCTGGCAATCGGATTGCCAGCTGCTCATCGGGAAAGTGGTATTATGAGTGGCTTAAAGCTCAAAAAGGTCAGGAAGTCGTTGTGGCCGAAATGGGATTTTGGGTCAGGTATGACAAGTATCAAAAATTTACCATTATCCCGGCGAAGCTGCCTGATTATCAGATCGAGAGGGTTATCCAAAAGGTCACTAAGTATGACGGAAATCTTTCTGAGATTACGGGTAAGTTAAAAGGATCGTCTGGGATTTTCGGGGGCTATGTCAACGGGAAGATCAGTGGATCTGGTGCAGGGAGTGAAGACTTTTTCGTCAACATCTATTTTGAAGAAGGAGAGCCTATATCGGTAAACGCGAAAGAAAATACTTTCTGGCTTGATGTTGAACCGGGCAGTATTGTCATCGAAAAAAGACTTAACGGCTTTGTAACGTACACTCCGAAGCTATAAGTTGTCTTAAGAGAAAAACCGCAAGCATCTACTTGCGGTTTTTCTTTTTTATATGTTTTCAAAAAATGTTTTAATGTTTTGATTTTCAATGCTCTCAAAAGCTTCATCCAAAAAGGCCTTTGTTAAAATTTGACGAGCCTCATTTTCTGAGATACCTCGAGATTGAAGATAAAAAATTTCGTCTTGATTTAAATCACCGGAGGTCGCACCGTGTGAACACTTAACATCATCGGCAAAAATTTCAAGTTCTGGTTTAACGTCAACAGACGCATTGTCTGAAAGCAAAAGGGCGCGATGAATTTGATAACCTTCTGTTTGAACGGCATTCGGTGCAATATG
>DBVW01000001.1:53942-58609 GCA_002308495.1 Alphaproteobacteria bacterium UBA1254 | reverse complement strand
ACAACCCTGCTACCCCCCGTTATCACACTATTTAAATCGCTATACGGATAAAAACGCATACATTACTATGGAAACCGGAAGAGGTATTTTACAGCATAACTGCTTATGGATTAAAGATTATCAATACCTTAAATCACTTCAACAAAACTAATTTTTATTTAAGCTTTAAAACAGGAATACCTAAAACATACATCTTTTGAAAATTGTCTTTTGTCTTAAACTTAAAAACCGGCAACCACAAACAATAAAAAGTTTTTGTACAATATTTTCTTTCAACGCACAAAAACCTTTGAAAAAAATGTATAATATTTTTTTTAATAAGCCAATAACCGATTTTAGAAGGAAAAAACAAACTGAGTTTAATGTCCCTGACCCAATGCCAATACCATAAATATTCCATAACCGGACGATAAAAACGAATATTAAGTTTTTGAACAAATTCCCGCATTTGGCAATAAATATGATAACTTTGCGGCGAAGAATTTAAATATTTACAGAAAAAGCCGAAAGGATTAGCTGCTTCAACGGCATAAACGCAACGGCACACTTCCGGTGAAAAATGATATTTTTCCAAAAATTTCTGCACAACATCTAATGATTTTAAATCACAATCAAAATGCAAATCACGCCTTCCGACTAAAGAGACGCGATTATTAACACGATGTTTAACAGCCAATACATCGACAAGCAAAACTTTTTGTGCCGCCAAAACCGAGCTGACGAAAAACGAACGATCATTACAACAATATAAATCGTTAAATTCCAACTGATTTTGAATTATAAAATCTCGCCGAACAAAACCAAGCCAGGGAACCACACTGCTCGACAGCAAAAAATATTCCAAAACTTTAACATCCGAACAATCATAAATTTTATTAAATTTTAAAAAGTGTCCTTCATAAAGATCGTCATCTACTTTCTTTTCCGTCGCGCAATCAAAAGCCTCGGCTTTAAAACGAATAACGTTTGAAAAATCATATTTTTTAAGCGCAGCAAAAATTCGCTCATAAACATCCGGCCCATAAAGCAAGTCGTCCGCATCCATAAAATGAACATATTCGCCCGTTGCTAATTTTAACCCGTTATTACGCGCTACTCCGGCATAACCGTTTGCTTGTTTTAAAACATGAACACGTTTGTCTGTTAAAGCATATTCTTTCAAAATATCAAACGAATGGTCCGTTGATCCGTCATCAACACAAATAACCTCAATATCATCAAAACTTTGAGAAAGAATGCTGTCCAAACAGCCTCTTAAATATTTTTCGACATTAAAAACCGGAATAATAACGGAAAGTCTAGGCAACACAAACCTCTTTTGTTGATTGGAACAATTTTATTTGCGTTTTTAAATAGGCGATGGTCTTATCAAGACCTTGACTTAAATCGACTGTCGGAGCCCAATTTAACTCTGATTTGATAAGCGAAATATCCGGTTTGCGTCGTGTCGGATCATCTTGAGGTAAATCTTTATAAACAACCTTCAAATTTCCATCGATTTTTGAAACAACCATCTCGGCCAGCTCCTTAACGGTGAATTCCTTCGGATTGCCTATATTAACCGGACCGATAAAACTTTTTTTAGAATTCATCATCAAAATTAACGCATCTATTGTATCGTCGACATAACAAAACGAACGTGTTTGTAAACCTTTGCCGTAAACTGTAATATTTTGCCCTAAAAGCGCTTGACATATAAAATTTGAAACAACCCTGCCATCATTCGGATCCATATTCGGTCCATAGGTATTAAACAAACGCACAACTTTGATATCAACGCCTTCATGACGCCAATAATCAAAAAACAAACTCTCGGCACAACGCTTTCCTTCGTCATAACAAGCTCTGATACCTATCGGATTAACATTTCCGCGATATGTTTCAACTTGAGGATGAACCAAAGGCTCACCGTAAACTTCCGAAGTAGATGCCTGTAAAACACGTGCCCCGTGTTTTTTTGCCAAATCTAAAACGTTAAGTGCACCTAAAACACACGTTTTTGTAGTCTTTATTGAATAAGCTCCCTGATAAGCCGGAGGTGAAGCCGGACAAGCCATATTATAAATTTGATCAATTTTTTCTTTTATATCAAAAGGTTCACAAACATCATGCTCCATAAACTTAAAATTCGGATGCTTCATAAGCCAGGAAACATTACTCATTCTACCTGTATAATTATTATCAAGACAAATCACTTTTTCACACATACCAATCAGGCGAGCGCATAAATTAGAACCTAAGAAACCTGTACCACCGGTTACCAAAATTGTTTTCATTGTTATTAATTACCTTCAAATTTGATTTTCACATCTAAAAACATTACGATTCTCTTTAAGAGGTTCTATCAACTTTTTTTTACAAAATCAATTAAAAAAAAGTATTTGTAAATACATAATACCTTTGTATAAAAAACTCTTCAATATTGCGCTTTTAATTTTCCTGCATTAAAATTGCCCTAAAATAAAAGGTGAGCAATGTCAAAAATTAAAATATCCGTTATCATACCGGTTTATAACACCGAACAATATCTTGAAGAATGTTTGGACAGCGTTTTAAAGCAAACATTAAAAGAAATTGAAGTTATTTGCATTGATGACGGTTCTTCGGATAATTCTGCTGAAATACTGAAAAGATATGCCGCAAAAGACAACCGCATCCTTATATTTCATCAGAAGCACTCCGGAGGCGGAAAAGCTCGAAACTTAGGCCTTGAAAAAGCTCACGGTGAATATTTGGCTTTTTTGGATTCAGATGATTTTTATCATCAGACCTATTGTGAAAAAATGTATCTCAAAGCCATTGAAACATCTGCCGATATTGTAATTTGCGCGGCCCAAACGCTTGACACAAAAACAAAACAATACACACCGATGAAGCAAAGTCTTCAAATCAATTATCTGCCGGACAAACCGATTTTTAATTATGAAGATATGCCCCGCTATATTTTCAATGCCTTTCAAAACTGGAATTGGAACAAACTTTTCAAACACAGCTTTATCAAAACACACAACATTAAATTTCAAGAGATATGGCGAACAAACGACTTATTGTTTACGTGCATCGCGCTGATAAAAGCCTCAAAAATAACAACCGTTCAGGAAGATTTGATTTATTATCGGATCGGTTTGAAAAACAATTGTCAATCTACCAACAAACACTATCCTCTCGACTTTTATCAAGCATTTAAAGCTTTGAAACAATATTTAAGTAACGAAAACATATATAACAAAGTTAAAGAATCATATATCAACTGGGCGATGGAAAGTGTTGTTTATAATATATCTTCGCAACCTTCACTCAAAGATCAAAAATTCCTCATCAATAAAATTTTCCCGAATTGTTTTGAAGACTTAGATTTTAAATCCATTCCGAATATTACGATACACCATTCTAAGATGTACGACAAATTTGACGATTTTTACCAAAAGTATAAAGCTTTTCATTCCTCCGTTCTCATCTTGAAAAATCTGATTTATTCCGTCAAACACCACGAAAACGGTCAAATAAGATCAATTAAAATTTTCACTTTGCCTGTTTTTAAAACAAAGAAAAAAAATAACGGCATTATAAAATATTATTTCTTCGGGGCACCTGTCCTGCAAATAAAAGGAAAAGATCATGTCTGAAAACAAACAACCGAAAGTTTCCGTTATCATACCGGCCTATAACACCGAACAATATCTTGAAGAATGTTTGAACAGCGTTTTGAATCAAACACTCAAAGAAATTGAAATTATCTGTATTGATGACGGTTCTACTGACGGTTCCGTTCAAATTTTAGATAAATATGCCGCAAAAAATACCGCAATCAAAGTTATTCATAAAACCAACTCCGGCTATGGCGCAACCATGAACTTGGGACTGAGCATTGCAAACGGCGAATATATCGGTATTGTCGAAAGCGATGATTATATCCGCCCTGATATGTATAAAACCCTTTATGAATATGCAAAACAAAATAACTTGGATGTTGTTAAGGCTGATTTCTGTATTTTTTACGGCGAGCCGACAAAGCGCACTTTTACATATACCCCAATTCTTCAAAAATCCGATTATTACAATAAACTTTTAAACCCTTTAGAAAATTTGGATATAGCTTCACAATCAAAAATTTTTATCTGGAGCGGACTTTATAAACGCACTTTTCTTGAACAACACAACATTCGTTTTCATGAATCTCCCGGCGCCTCTTTTCAAGACAACGGCTTTTTCTTCCAAACATATATTTGGGCGAAACGGATGCAAATCATATCGCAAGACTTCTATCAGCTTCGCCGCGACAATCCGAATTCAAGCTTTTATTCAAAAGAAAAAGCCTTTCTTATGTGCGATGAAATGAACTGGATCAAATCAATTTTAGATAAAAACAAAGAATGTTTTCCAAAAGAAGTTTACGGTCTTTTCTATAAAAAAACTTATTACAATTATCTGTTTCAATTAAAACGTATTGATGAAGAACGCAAAGCTGCTTTTTTGGAGCGATTCGCCAAGGATTTTTCCGCCCCCTTAAAACAAGGATTGATAACCGAACCGTTTTTTCATAAAAGCATGATCAAAGAAATTAAAAACATAACATACAAAAAACAATATTCCGACAACAACATAAGCGTTTTTGACTTTAATTACAAATTATCCTTGCCTTTGGTGGAGTGGAAAAATGTTGCAAA
>DBVW01000001.1:2683-53905 GCA_002308495.1 Alphaproteobacteria bacterium UBA1254 | reverse complement strand
AAACATCAAACAGTATTATATTTTGGGCATACCTGTTTATAAAAAACATATCTAAAATTAAAATCTTATTTAATTTGTGTTTTATAAAGCGAAGCATAAACGGAATTTTCTTTTTCAAGAAGCTCCTCATGCGTTCCCGTCTCAACGATTTCACCATAATTTACGACAACGATCTTATCTGCATTTCGAACCGTTGAAAGCCTGTGGGCGATGATAAACACCGTACGATCTTTCATCAAATTATCAATTGCTGTTTGAACAACAGCTTCAGACTTATTATCCAGCGCTGATGTCGCTTCATCCAAAATAACGACAGGTGCATTTTTAACAAACGCACGTGCAATGGCAATACGCTGTTTCTGCCCCCCCGAAAGAAGAACGCCCCTTTCACCGATTTGCGTATCAAGTCCCGCATCCAAACTATCAATAAACTCTTTTAAACAAGCCGAACAAACAGCTTGCTCCAATGCTTCTTTTGAAACATTTGTCCGCCCGAGCAAAATATTTTCTCTGATTGTGCCGGCAAACAAGAAGTTGTCTTGAAAAACAATTGCAATTTTATCACGAAGCGAATCTAAATCCAAATCTCTGACATCATATCCGTCAACCAAAACTGCGCCTGATTTAACATCATAGAATCTGGGCAACAAATTAACAAGCGTGGTTTTACCTCCGCCGGAGTTACCGACAAAAGCGACTGTTTCACCGCATTTAATTTTTAAGTTAATATTTTTTAAAACAGGTTTGTCTTTAACATATTCAAAGCAAACATCTCTATATTCAATTTGATCCGAAATATGTTCAAGCTTTATGGCATTTTTCTTATTATGAATAACCGGAATATCATCTTTAAGCCTAAAAACGCGTTCTATCGCCATTAAAGCCATCTGCACCGAATTAAAATTATTTCCGATAGATTTAATCGGATTATAAAGCATAATCAGCGCCGTAATAAACGAAACAAAATTACCCGGTGAAATTTGCTTTGTGACGATTAAATAACTACCCAACCAAATAACTGCGGCAATACCTAAAGACACAATAAAATGCATCAGCGGCGACATCATTCCCGTACGCTGTGTCATTTTCATACCCAGTTTAAACACAGAGTGCAATGTGTCTTTAAAACGACGATTCTGATAATCATATAAATTGTACGACGTAACAATTCGATTACCGTTAAACGCTTCATTATAATGCGTCATAACTGCCGCTCCCGAGAATACGGTCTTATCCATAATGGATTTTATTCTGCGTCTGACCGTTGTCAAAGGATAAAGAGCCCCGAACAGAACAATAACACCGACAAGCGCAAGTTTCCAAGAATTATAGAACAAAACGCCGACCAAAGAAATAGAAGAAAAAACTCTTGTCGTAAAAAGCTTCAAATTTGAAAGCAAACCGCTGCAAGCCATATCAACATCTTTATTAAATCGGAACAAAACATCGCCCGAATTCATTTTATCAAAATAACCCGCATTGTAATGCATCAGCTTATTAAATAAATCCAGCTTCACATCTTGCGCAATTTTTTGCCCGACCCACGTATTCAAATATGTCGCCATATAATTGAACAAACTCTGAATGGAACTGAAAAGAATAATCACAAGAGGAATAAGCATGGCTTGAAGCTTTGTGGCTTGCTGCTCCAACATCACCACATCCATATAAGGTTTTAATGACCACGCAATAACCGCATCCATAGATCCGATCGGGATTGTGATCAAAACCGCAATCATCGCGCGTACCCAATACGGTTTTACGTATGGAAATATTTTCCCATAATTTTGAACGATATATAGTTTTTTAAATCTTTCGAAAGCCTTAAACATTATCTATTCAATCATTTAAATCATAACTTTTCTGTATGTATAGTCCATAAATCAAGCAAGTGCAACAAGTTTATCTACTTTACGACACAAAACCCTTCGCCCCCAGATTAATCATGTCATCATATTCCTTATTACCCGGTTTTGTAATTCTTCCGGCTACAATATCTTGAACCTCCGGCAACGGCCATGGCTTGGNNAAGCCTAAAATAAGCCATATCAGCCATTAAGCGTGCTTCCATCATCTCTCCGAACAACGAATATCTGATTTTCGGTTTGCATCCGAAACGCTCTTTTAAGTGTTTAAATGCCGCACGATGTTCGGGCAAAACATAACAATCCGTGCCGAGCAAATCCTCAAAACTCTTGTAGACCATCGGATTTTTCCATCCTCCGCCGAAAAACACTATATCCGACGGCATTTTCAGTTTTTCATCAAGCATAGTTAAAGCAAACGCCGCAACATACGCGGCAAAATATTCAAGCGTATGAACCTTGTCTTCAAAACTTGCACCGAAATCATCAATCACCTTAAAAATTTCTTCTTTTTTGTAATATTGCGGATCGCCCGACTTAGGAAGTTTCGTCTCATAAAACACCCGACCGATGTCAAAAAACTTTTTGAGCATCGATTCGTTTAATTTCCCTTTTAAACCGTATTTTCCGTTAAAATCACAAACATCAGAGGTATGCACCCTTATAAAAGCGTCAATATATTCGTTAAAAGGACCTGCATCGGAAGAAAAAAGCGCTTGTCTGTCTTTAATAACGGCAAAATTACACGTATTTCCGCCGTTATAATAAATGCCATCACCTTCAAGAAGCGCAATATGCGCGTTGTGTTCTCCAACCAAAGGCGCGCCTTCAAATCCTCTCATAACAAAGTTTGAACGAAAATCATAAACAACAGTCAAGCCTGTCAAATCGGCAAGCATCTTTCCGCTCCCGATTTGAAGCGTATAAGGCTTTTTGCCTTCTTTTTCGGCTTTGGACGGCGGATAATGATCAAGTGTTTTGCCATGAAATCCTATCGCATCGATTCGGCTCTTATCTAACCTATATTTTTCGCACATTTCATTGACGGCATCTGCCACAAAGCGAATATATTCGTCATGAATTTTTTTAAAATCATGCAAGGCTAAAATTTCAGCCCGAGTCTTATCAAAGACCAAAGGCCTCAAATTTTCAATTTTCAGTTGGATATCCCGCGTAAAAGGCTTTGAAAACGAACAAATATCTCTTATTTTTTCGCCCTCAAATTCGGTTAAAACCAAATCAACCGCATCCATTGAATTTCCGGTCATACAACCGATAATCTGATACTTTTTCATAACAAAGAAGTATAAAGAACAAAAAAATCATGTCAATCAATTTTATTATTGACAAAAAGACGAAAAAATGATATAAATAGCGTAGAAAAAGAATTATCAACCCTTATTGTATCTATATTATGAAAAGTTGGAAAAACAGATGTGCAGAAGAGCAAGCCGCTCTGATCTGCCTTGGGGCGCTCAACGCGCTTATTCTCTTTGCTATCCCTCAGGCGGTTTATTTCTCTGACAGCCGGATCGTAGCAACCATCATGTGCCTCATCGGCCTCGCTTTCGCCTTCGGGTGTTTCAAAATGTGCGCCAGTTACGCGAAGTATTTTTCGAAGAGAGCCGGTCGCAACGCTGTCTGGGCCGTCGTCGGCGTCTTCGGGTGCTTCGGTTTCGTGGGTCTTTTGGCTCTCGAGACAATCGCCAAATCGGTCGCCTTCCGCTATTTCAACGCGGAATTACCCGACCTGACGATCTGGTACGCAATCCCGTGTCTCATCGCCTTTATCGGCGGACTGGCCGTTTACAGCATCAAAGAAAAGAAAGAGCAAAAGGAATCTGAAAAGCTCTTCCAGCGGGGGAAGTGAACGCCATGGCAGCATCAAGAAAAGAAATCCTGGCCGAGATCTTAGACGAGCTTCGCCGGACTTTGATGCGCCACGGCTTTGTCCAGCGCATAGACAACATCTTTTTTCGCGTCGGAGATTGCGGTTGCGTTCAACGTGATGTCGTCTATTATGGCTCCAAACGTCATGGACTCGACTTTGAGCTCCTGAGCCTCGATTGGAGCTATTTTACAGGCTCTAAAAACCACGCCATGGCTTTGAAAGAAGCCTTAGGCGGCAGGATTTATCCTTCCGAGTATGTGTCTTGTGTTGACGGCATGGACCTTTGGATTTGGGAAGGCCCCGAGCGCAAACAACAACAGCAGGAAGCTCGCCGCGGTATGCCGCACTGCCTCGATTTTGAGACGGTTAAGGCCGCCCTCTTCGACAGTGAATCCTGAATATCAAAAAACACAAAAGCGTGATGTCCCCCGACATCACGCTTTTATGTTTTTTCTCTAGTTCTCAATGAACCATCCGATCCCGAAAATCAAAATCAGAATAACCATCGGCAGACAGCCCACGCCGAAAATGCCGATACCCCAGGTCGAGAGGCGAATTGCCAGCTCAGGAGCCCCGTGTGAAGAGCAAATCGCATAGACAATCAGCGAAATCATAAAGAAGGGCAGACAAACCCTCATCATCTTAACGGAAATCTCCGTCAGACGAGCAACATCATGTGGTTTCATAGGCATGTATAATAATTTAACAAACTTACAAATCTATGGACAATATTATGACAAAATTTTAAATAACACAAGAGTTTTTTTAACATTTACATCTCAAAAAAAATTTGCTAACATTTTTCTTCAATTGAAACATTCAAAGGAAAAACTTATGGCAAATGTCGCAAACATCCAGCGTCCTTATACGATTGTCGAAGAAATTTGCAATTGTTCGATTCACGGCTTAGGAATCATTTTAAGCATTGCCGGCCTTGTTATTTTGGCTGCCTTTTCTTCTGTTTACGGCAACGCATGGACCATCGTTTCGACTGTTATTTTCGGCTGTTCAATGATTATTCTTTACACGGCCTCAACCATTTATCATGCCATTCCCAATCAGCATGCCAAAAAAATCTTAAAAAAATTCGACCATATTTCAATTTATTACTTAATTGCCGGATCTTACACACCGTTTTTGCTTGTCAACCTGCGCGGCACAATCGGATGGGTTATTTTCGGCATTATCTGGTTTTTAGCCCTCTTGGGCACCATTCTAAAGCTGACCTTATCCGGCAGCGGAACAAAAATATGGTCAATCGGGCTTTATCTGCTAATGGGTTGGCTCATTATCTTTGTGACAAAGCCTTTGATTAATAACATCAGCAGATTAGGCCTTATTTTCCTGATTTTAGGCGGTCTGTTCTACACCGGCGGCATTATTTTCTATCTCATGAAAAAGAAAAAATACACCCACGCCATATGGCACTTTTTTGTTTTAGCCGGCACAATCA
The DNA here is from genome assembly GCA_002308495.1 of Alphaproteobacteria bacterium UBA1254. Classification (GTDB taxonomy): domain Bacteria; phylum Pseudomonadota; class Alphaproteobacteria; order RF32; family CAG-239; genus UBA1254. The sequence continues at coordinate 48,696 of DBVW01000001.1, read as the reverse complement.
TGCACTTTTTTGCCGTTTTATACGGATGTGTATTAATCTGAAAAAAAAGAACCTCAAACGAGGTCCTTTTTTTTAATTTTTCGGATGTTCCAACTTTCTGAAATAAAGGTATTCACCTATTTCAAACACACCGTAAAAAATCATATAAAGTCCCATTAAAGTGCTGATGGCGATGCTCCCGATAAGCGGATATTCGATAATAACAAACCCGAACACAACACCTAAAACACCAAGTGCCATGCTCCAGCCCCACGGCAAATCTTGCCGTCCGAATTTATAAGCGCTGACGATTTGAGCCGCCCCGACGGCCAAACACCAAATAGCAAATATAATCGGCAAACTTGCCGCCGTAATTCCCATGTTCGAAATCAAAATAATGCCGATTAAAATATCCAAAATACCGACAAAAGTCCACCAACCATTATCGGCTTCCAAAGACGAGGTTACGTACCCTGCCCCAACAACAATCAGTCCCGCACCCAAATAAAGCGCCAAAGCAAACAAACTCACCTCCGGATTAATCATTAAGAAAAACCCGATTAAAATCATCAACGCTCCCGCAACGGCATGCCAAAACCCCGCACAACAGCGATATTTCATCGGTGTGTCTTTTGTGATTGTAACTTCAACCATAAATTTTCTCCTTAAAATAACATTAAACAACACCTGCGATATAAGCTCTCTTTTTTAAATTGAAAGTTCTATTTAAATAAATTTGACCGCAATTATATCAAAAAGGTCAATTTAACTTTTTAAAAGGAGAAAAATATGAAAAAAACACTTCCAATTCTTGCTTTTGCATTAGCATTAGGCTTATCGGCACAAAGTTTTGCCGGTGATAATCATAAAAAAATGATGGGCGGCTTCAAACAAGATGCGTCGCAAATGCCTGTTTCAACGGTTCAAGCAGTTCAATCAATGCCCGATGAATCAATGGTTGCCCTTCAAGGCAACATTTCAAAACGTGTTAAAAAGAATAAATACCTGTTTAACGACAACACAGGCGAAATTATGGTTGAAATAGACGGTTATGCATGGAACGGAAACAGCGTTTCCCCGACAGATGTCGTAACCATTATCGGCGAAGTTGACAGTGAAGGCAATGTCAACATGGTCGAAGTCGACGAAGTTATGATGACACCGCCTCAAATGGCAAAATAATTTGTTAAGCCCCTTCTCAAAGGGGCTTTTTTATAACTTAAAAATCTTGTAGAGAAACACATTGTTTTAATAGAAAAGCAATCAAGACCGCCATATAATCCTTTTAACAAAAGGATTGATATGGTAAAAATTGTCGGGGTAATGTTGCCCCTGCCCTTTAACGATGTGTTTGACTACCGCGCTCCCGATGAAACAAAAATCGGAGATATCGTTCGCGTGCCTTTCGGCAAAGGCGTTGAAATCGGTGTTGTCTTCAAAACCGAAAAAACAGCTGATTTAGACGAGAAAAAAATCAAAAGCGTCATCTCCATTCTGCCCTATCACATCAAACCGACTTTAATCAAATTTATTGAATGGGTCGCAAAATATAATCTTGCCCCGCTCGGTTTGGTCTTAAAAATGGTGTTGTGCGCCAAAAGTGCTTTTGATGACCCAAAAATGCATATTTTATATAAACTGACGGGAAAAACGCTTGCCGAGGCAAAATTAAAAAACTCCGATGCTCGTTGGCATGTGATTGATCTGTTAAAACATGCGCCTTACTCCAAAGCCGAAATTATGGCAGGCACGGGTGTGTCTCAAAGTGTCATCAAAACATTGATTGATGCTGAAATTTTAGAACCGATGCCCATAACAAAGCCGAAACCTGTTCAAACTTTTGAATTTAAAGGAACGGAAGTAACCCTCACCCCCGAACAGCAAAATGCGGCTGACTTTTTAATCAAATCTCAAAGCGCCGGTTTCAACGTAACGCTTCTTGACGGTGTCACGGGTTCGGGCAAAACCGAAGTTTATCTTGAAGCCGCCATAAATGTTCTAAAACAAGACAAACAAGTTCTCATTTTGGTCCCCGAAATTGCGTTGACAACCCAATGGCTCGAACGCTTTGAAAAACGTTTCGGTGTCAAACCTTATCAATGGCACAGTGCCTTAAATCAAACACAACGGCGCAACACTTGGCAGGCTGTCGTTGAAGGGCGCGCGAAAGTTTTGGTCGGAGCCAGAAGCGCCCTCTTCCTACCCTATCAAAATTTAGGCTTAATCGTTGTTGATGAAAGCCACGATCAAACCTTCAAACAAGAAGATATGGTCAATTATCAGGCGCGTGATATGGCCGTCGTTCGTGCAAAATGCGAAAATATTCCGATTGTTCTTTCAACCGCCACGCCTGATTTAGAAACGATTGTCAATGTTGAAGAAGGAAAATACCAAACAATCACCCTAAAAAATCGTTACGCTGCCGCAACACTTCCAGAAATCAAAATCATAGACTTAAAAAAAGACAAACCTCAAAAGGGCGACTTTGGAACATCTTGGCTTTCGCCGACTTTATGCAACGCATTAAAAGAAAATTTTGAAAAAGGCGAGCAATCAATGCTGTTTTTAAACCGCAGAGGCTATGCGCCGCTGATGATTTGTCGCGATTGCGGAACACGCCTTCAATGCCCGAATTGTTCGGCATGGCTGACCGAACATCGAAGCAAAAAGCAGCTGATTTGCCATCACTGCGGCTATACCATTCCAACCCCGCATGCCTGTCCCGAATGCGGATCTCAAGATGGATTAACGGCCTGCGGTCCGGGTGTTGAGCGTATTGCCGAAGAAGTTAAATTTCGTTTTCCGCTCGCAAAGGTTGAAATTATTTCAAGCGATACAACTTCATCTTTTAAGAGCATATCCGACATTATTTCCAAAATGGAAAACAAAGAAATCGATATTTTAATCGGCACCCAAATTTTAGCCAAAGGACACCATTTTCCAAACTTAACTTTGGTCGGAATTGTCGATGCCGATTTGGGTTTAATGGGAAGCGATTTACGCGCTCAGGAACAAACTTTTCAACTTTTATCTCAGGTTTCGGGTCGTGCCGGACGTGCCGAGAAAAAAGGAACGGTTTTTTTGCAGACGCTTTATCCTGAAAATAATGTTCTAAAAGCGATTGTTACCCAAAACCGCGAACAATTTATCTCTCTTGAGAAAAAAACGCGCCGACAGCTTAATCTTCCGCCTTACGGAAAGCTTGCCGCTTTGATTATCAGCTCTGCAAACGAACAAATCTTGGAAAAAGTTGCTTTTCATCTTGCAAAAATCGCCCCGCATATCAACGGCGTTTCCCTGCTCGGTCCGGCTCCCGCACCTATTTATATGTTGCGTGGAAAATTCAGATACCGCTTGCTTTTGAAAACATTAAAGACTATAAATATACAGAGCATTGTCAAAATGTGGCTTAAAGACCTAAATCTGCCCTCAAACATTAAGCTTGAAGTAGATATTGATCCGTATTCATTTATGTAAAAAAGAGTAAAAAATGAAAAAAGAAGACATTACAAAACGTGTTCAAAATTATACCGAAGCGCTTTTTGAAACCGCTTCAAGCCAAGATAATCTTGAAGTCATACGCAAAGATTTAGAAAGCTTACGGGAAACATTCCGGCAAAATGACTTACAAAAACAATTAAACAGCCCGCTTTTAACGGAAAATCAAAAAAAGGAAACGGTCGAATTTTTAGCTAAAAAGCTTCATTTAAACAAAACGACACTCAATTTTCTATATATTCTTGCCGAAAACAAAAATATTGATTTAATACTTCAAATCGCTGATATGTTTGAAGATATGGCCTTAGAAAAAGAAGGTTTCATCAAAGTCTTGGTCGAAACGGCGCAAGAACTCACACAAACACAGCAAAAAAAGCTCCAAGACGGTTTAGAGAAAAAGCTTAAAAAAGATGTTATATTATCATATAAATTAAATGAAAATTTACTTGGCGGTCTTATCTTACATTATCAATCAATTCAAATTGACGATTCGCTTAAATCTAAATTAAGCGCGCTTGAGAAACTGATGAAAGGTTTGAAATAATGGCAATTAAAGCTGATGAAATATCCTCATTATTAAAAGAAAAAATCGAACAATACGATTTAAAAACCGATTTAAATGAAATCGGTCATGTTCTCTCTATCGGCGATGGCATTGCTCAAGTTTACGGCCTTGACAATGTTGAAGAAAACGAAATGGTTGAATTTTCTTCCGGCATTAAAGGAATGGCGTTGAACCTAGAAGAAAATACCGTTGCCGTTGTTGTTTTCGGCTCAGATGAAGGCATTAAAGAGGGCGATATCGTTAAACGCACCGGAAAAATCGTCAGCGTCCCCGTCGGAAAAGAATTGTTGGGACGTGTTGTCAACGCTTTAGGCGAACCGATTGACGGCAAAGGCAAAATACATGCCAAACAATTTTCAAATGCCGAGATCAAAGCTCCCGGTATTATTGAACGTAAAAGTGTTTGCGAACCGGTTCAAACAGGCTTGAAAATCATTGATGCGTTAACACCTATCGGACGCGGACAAAGAGAGCTCATCATCGGCGACAGACAAACAGGTAAAACATCCATCATTTTAGATACAATCATTAACCAAAAATACATCAATGAAAACGCCAAATCCGAAAAAGAAAAACTATATTGTATTTACGTTTCAATCGGTCAAAAACGTTCAACCGTTGCACAAGTTGTTAAAACCTTAAAAGATCACGGCGCGATGGATTATACCATCGTTGTTGCCGCCACAGCTTCCGAATCAGCTCCGTTACAATACATTGCACCATATTCCGGCTGTGCAATGGGCGAATATTTCAGAGACAACGGCATGCACGCCATTATCTTTTATGATGACCTGTCAAAACAAGCCGTTGCTTACAGACAAATGTCATTACTGATTCGTCGTCCGCCGGGACGTGAAGCATATCCGGGTGACGTTTTTTATCTCCACTCAAGGTTGCTTGAACGCGCGGCCAAATTAAGCGATGAAAAAGGCGGCGGTTCATTAACGGCCATACCTGTCATAGAAACACAGGCGGGTGACATGTCCGCCTACATTCCGACCAATGTCATTTCCATCACGGACGGACAAATCTTTTTGGAAAACAACTTATTTTATCAAGGCATTCGTCCGGCGGTTAACGTCGGTATTTCCGTCAGTCGTGTCGGCTCGGCGGCTCAAATCAAAGCAATGAAACAAGTTGCCGGAACGATGAAACTTGATTTGGCCCAATATCGTGAAATGGTGGCTTTTGCCCAGTTCGCTTCAGATCTTGATGCTTCAACAAAACAGCTTCTTGAACGCGGCGCACGCTTAACCGAGCTTTTAAAACAGCCCGTATATCACCCCTTGCCTGTTGAGGATCAGGTTGTTTCTATTTTTGCTGGCGTTAACGGCTACCTTGATAAAATCCCCGTCAAAGATGTTAAAAATTTTGAACAAAAAGCACTTCTCGAGCTAAAAACAAACCATAAAGAATTGCTCTGGGAACTTGCTCAAAACAAAGAAATAAGCGATGAATTAAACATTAAGCTTAAATCTTTCTTTGATGAGTTTTCGGCAAACTTTGCAGAAAGTGATGAGGCAGCTTAATGGCCGGATTAAAAGAGTTACGAAACAGATTAACTTCCGTTAAATCGACCGAAAAAATCACAACGGCGATGAAGCTTGTTGCCGCTTCAAGACTTCGAAAAGCCTCTGTTTCTCTCGAAAAAAACGAATCTTATGCCAAACTGATTGAAGACACCGTTTCGCGCATTTTAACATCCTATAAAAAAGAAGAAATCGAAAAAAAAGTCAAACATATTTTGCCTCTGACAATGTGCCCGATAAAAAATCCGAAAAACTATATTCTTCTCGTGTTTTCTTCCGAGCGGGGCTTATGCGGCAGTTACAATCAAAACGTTGCCAAAGCGGCAATCAAGCGCATATCGGAACTTCATCAGCAAGGAAAAAATGTCAAACTGATTTGTTACGGTAAAAAAGCTTATGACATCTTAAAAAAGAATCACAACGAACTGATCATTCATCATGAGCCTTCTTTTGCCGGTGGCGGAATTTTCTATCAAGAAGCAATTGATATGCTGCTAAAAATTAAAGATTTAAACAAAGAGAAAACTTTTGACATCTGCGAAATTGTTCACAGCCGCTTTAAAACGGCCCTATCACGCGATATTATTTCTATGCAGATTTATCCTCTGAACGCATCAAACATACCTTTAAATAAAGATATCGATCACATCGGTAATGCTTATTTTGATTATAAGCCGTCTCGGGAAAAACTGCTTGAAGAAGCATCAAAAAAACTGCTGATTAATCGCATTTTTGAAGCTATGCTTAACGCCGAAGCTTCCGAACAGGGGGCTCGTATGATGGCAATGGACAACGCAACCCAAAATGCCAAAGACATGATTTCATCTTTAACCTTGAAATATAACACCATCCGTCAATCTGCAATCACGACTGAATTAACCGAAATTATCTCAGGCGCTGAAGCGATTTAATAAGGAAACGAATATGAAAAAGAAAACAGAAGAAAAGACTGTCAAACAAGAAAACACAAAAGGCCAAATCGTTCAAGTAACGGGCGCCGTTGTTGATGTTAAATTTGAAAACACAGACACTTTGCCGAATATTTTAACGGCACTTACCTGCGATAACCACGGCAAAAAACTTGTTTTGGAAGTTGCTCAGCACATCGGCGACAACACGGTGCGCACAATTGCCATGGACTCAACGGATGGTTTAAGACGCGGTCTTGAAGTAACAAACACGCAGCAACCGATCACTGTTCCTGTCGGCCCCGAACTTTTGGGACGTATTATCAATGTTACGGGCGAGCCGATTGACAACAGAGGCGAAATAAATGCCCAATTGTTCAACCCCATTCATCGTGATGCCCCCACATTTACCGAACAATCAACCGATACCGAAATCTTAGTGACCGGCATCAAAGTGATTGATTTGCTTGAACCTTATGCCAAAGGCGGAAAAATCGGTTTATTCGGCGGAGCGGGTGTCGGCAAAACGGTTCTGATACAAGAACTTATTCACAATGTTGCCATCGGTGCCGGCGGTTATTCGGTTTTTGCGGGTGTCGGCGAACGAACGCGTGAAGGAAACGATCTTTATAATGAAATGATATCGTCGGGCATTATTGACCTAAAAGGCAACAATTCCAAAACCGTTCTTGTTTACGGACAAATGAACGAACCTCCCGGGGCAAGAGCACGCGTTGCCTTAACGGGCCTAACCGAAGCCGAATATTTCAGAGACGTGGCACATCAAGATGTCTTGCTCTTTATTGACAATATTTTCCGTTTCACACAGGCCGGTTCCGAAGTGTCAGCGCTTTTGGGACGTATTCCGTCTGCCGTCGGTTATCAACCGACATTAGGAACCGACATGGGTACCATGCAAGAACGCATTACCTCAACTAAAGACGGCTCAATTACTTCTGTTCAAGCAGTTTATGTTCCGGCCGATGACTTGACCGACCCTGCACCGGCGACAACGTTTGCGCACCTTGATGCAACAACGGTTTTATCGCGTAAAATTTCAGAACTCGGCATTTATCCTGCTGTTGATCCGCTTGATTCGACAAGCCGTGTCTTAAGCCCTGATATTGTTGGAGAAGAACATTATCAGGTTGCACGCGGTGTTCAGGAAATTTTACAAAAATATAAATCCTTACAGGATATTATTGCTATTTTAGGCATGGACGAGCTTTCGGATGAAGACCGTCTGACTGTTGCTCGCGCCCGTAAAATTCAACGCTTTTTATCTCAACCTTTTCATGTTGCCGAAGTTTTTACCGGCACGAAAGGCGTTTTTGTGAACTTAGAAGACACCATCAAAGGCTTCAAGGGCATTTTAGACGGTCTTTATGATGATCTGCCCGAACAAGCGTTTTATATGGTCGGCACAATTGAAGATGCCGTCGAAAAAGCTAAAAAATTAAAAGAGGCGGCTTAAAATAAATGGCGATTGAATTAAAAATATATCTACCCGACAGGATTTTTCTTGACACATCTGCAGATAAAGTGCTTTTGCCCGTTAAGGAAGGCAACCTGACGATTATTCACGAACGAGCTCCCCGTTCTCAGCTTTTAACCGAAGGTATGGTTGCCTTATTAGATAAAAGCAATCAAATCTTCAAAAAATGGAAAATCAGTGGCGGTATTGCCACCATCGCTCAAGATGTATGCCAAATCGCCGTTGAAAATATAGAAGAGATATAAATAAACTATTTCACGCTTAAAACAGCTTTGTTCGCTTCACATTGAAGTGAAAGCTTCACACCTGCTTCGTTCAAAAAGCTTGAAAGATAAACAACGGGCGCAAGCAAAGCCGGATTATCTTCGCTAATTGTACCGGCGATCGCTTTTTTCATATTTTCCAACTTAAGCGGTGAAAGCTCAAAATCAGAAACCGCTTCAAAACTTAAGCCCTCATCCGTTTCGTTTGCCCTGATTTCACCGCCGCGCACAAAAACATCGGAAAGCGCCATCACGGATAACATCACAATTTTATAAAGCGAAACATTTTGAACGTTTGACTTCATCACAATCGGCGTTTTTGGATTACCGAGCGTTGCAAGATAGGCATCAACAATAGCATTCATTTCACCTATTTCTTTGGGTGCCGCATTTTTCAAACCGAATGCAAGCCTGAAAAACTTCATTCGGGCTGCAAGTGTTTGCGAACTGCTTTCCAAAAGCGGTTTAATATCTTCAACATCTGACGGATCATCTTCAAGCAACTCCATCGCATTCGAAAGAGCCCCGATGTTGCCGATTAAATCATGACTGATACGCGTACAAATAAGTTCAGCAATCTCTGTCGGTAAAAACGCCGTCATCTCTCAAAACCCCTAAAAAGTATAAATATCCGAATGAATAAATTTTTGGTCTTCACGGGACATCCGATTAACATCCAACTGCTCCAAAACAGGATCTTCCAATTTCAGCTGACCTGTTTGTGCCTGCAGATACGGTTTATTCGCGCCCAGTCCCCAAGTGACATCTTCTTTGTTATCAGGAACGCCGTACTTTTGATTAATCTTTTTCCAAAAATCAAAAATCTTCAAACGTTGCAAATAAATCGCCTTAGTGCTGTTTCCGGTTTTGTTTGCAGCCTCGCTGCGATATGTAATTTTATATATTTTGTTATTTGTAAAAGTCGAAGAAAGAAAAATATTGACCGTCTCTTTTGTATCAAACTTATTAAAAGATGCTTGAGAAATGTATTGATAATTGCCTTTCTGAGCCAACCTGATCACACAGTTTTCAAGACGCTCATAGCCGACAACACCTTGATTGCGACATTTTTCTTCATTGCGCCAACGAATAAAATTCGGAATATCCATTTTTTGCGACAGTTTGCGATAACCTCGTTTCAAAAGCTGCTCTTCTGCCTGCTGATAACTCATCTGCAGCATTACCCCCGAAATATCAAACACCGCCGCATTAGAGCGCTTTGCTTTGGCCCTTTTTTGGCTTTCACTCAATAAATTTTGTATAGATTCGGATTGCGATTTTGTTCCCTTAAACAAATTTTTAACCCAATTCTGAGCAGATCCGACTGTTTCCTTAACTTCCGATTTAATATCTTCGGTCGGTAAATTTTTTTTCAAATTCTGCGAAAGAGAACGAGACGTATCTATTTCAATAATTCCGGGCTTTTCTTCTTCATCATCTTCAACTTCTATTTTATTACCGAACGCATCTTCTTTCAAATCAAAATTCAAATCTTCTTCATCCATAACCGGCAACGAACCGTCTTTGGCAAAAGACGGCATACAGAGCAAAAAGCAAAAAACAAAAATTAATTTTTTCATAAATTTCCCCGATTAATCTACCGAAACAATACATCACGAGACTTAAAAAAAAATTAATAAAACAAAGCTTTTTTGTTTACACAGCTAAGTAAAATTGATAAAACAAAAACAAAGGATAAAAATATGAAAAACAAAATTGCCGTCATCGGCGCCGGTTTGGCCGGTTCGGAAGCCGCATGGCAACTCGCAAAAAGAAACATTGATGTCGATTTATATGAGATGAAACCGTTGAAATTTTCACCTGCACATAAAGATGAAAATTTTGCTGAGCTTGTCTGTTCAAATTCATTACGTTCCGATGATTTTATGCATAATGCCGTCGGCTTAATGCATGAAGAGATGCGTCGTGCAGGGTCGCTGATTTTAAGCATTGCGGACAAAACGAAAGTCCCCGCCGGCGGTGCTTTGGCTGTTGACCGCAAAAACTTTGCACTTCAGATCACTCAAGCCCTCAAAAATGAATCTAAAATCAACATCATAGCAAAAGAAATTGAATCTCTTGATGAACTCGATTATTTGCTCATTATCATTGCAACGGGACCCTTAACGTCCGAAACTTTTGCAAAAAATATCTTTCAAAACTTTCCCGATAAAACGCTTGCTTTTTATGACGCCATTGCTCCTGTTGTCTACACCCAAAGCATTGATTTTTCAAAAGCATGGTATCAATCCCGTTATGATAAAGGCAACAAAAAAGACTATATCAACTGCCCCTTAAACAAAGAACAATATGAAAATTTTGTAAGCGAGCTTTTAAATGCCGACATCGTCCGATTTCACCAATTTGAAAATCCGCAATATTTTGACGGTTGTTTACCTATTGAAGTGATGGCCTCGCGCGGTATTGAAACCCTTCGTTTCGGCCCGATGAAACCCGTTGGTTTAACAAATCCGAACAGCTCGGAACCTCCATACGCCGTCGTTCAACTGCGCCAAGACAACAAAGAAGATACTTTACGCAACATTGTCGGTTTTCAAACAAAGCTTAAGCACGGCGAACAGGAACGAATTTTCCGCATGATTCCGGGGCTTGAAAATGCCGAATTTGCAAGGCTTGGCGGCATACATAAAAACACTTTTATCAAAAGCCCTCTCCTCTTAGACCGATTTTTATGCCTCAAATCGAAACCAAACATTATGTTTGCAGGGCAAATCACAGGTTGCGAAGGCTATGTTGAAAGCTCATCCGTCGGGTTTTTGGCCGGTGTTTTTGCCTCTTTTCTGATAAATAACAAAGAACCGATTCTGCCACCGCGCGAAACAGCTTTCGGCTCAATGCTTGCCCACCTTCAAGATCTTGAAAATATTGAAAATTATCAACCGATGAACATTAATTTCGGTTTGTTTCCTTTAATACCGCCGATACCTTCAAAAAGCGGCAAGCTCCGTCATCTTAAGGGCACTGAGCGCAAAGAAGCCTACGCCGCCCGTGCTTTAAAAGCCTTGGATCAATGGCTTAAAGATATCAACGGCGCAAAGCTTTGAAAAACGTTGACAGACCTGAAATATTAAGCTACTTTTACAAAAAAACGGAGTAAAACATCTATGAGCGCTGTCGGTCGCATTGTTCGAAAATCACAAGCCACATTGTTTTGGTGTATGCGAGGTTTGCCAAAAGCCAAGCGTGAAGCCATATACACGCTCTATGCTTTTGTGCAACATCTTGATGATATCGTTTCCGGAAATTTAAGTCAGCAAGAAAAGGCCGATCTCTTAAGCGCATGGAAAATTGAGCTTGACAACATTTATGATAAAAAAGTGCCTGCCACAAAAATCGGACGCAAAATTTATAAAAATTGTATGCGCTTCAAAATTCAAAAAGAAGATTTTTCACAAATCTTACAAGCTTTTTCGCTTGATTTTCCGAAGCCTCTGCAGGCTCCCTCAAATAAAACTTTTACGGCTTATTGTCATGGCACAGCCGTCATTCCCGTTTATATCATGCTTTTAATTATGAACGAAATGAAAGAGGCTTCCAAACGCACCCTTGCCTTTAACTTCGGCATGGCTATGGAAATAACAAACATTTTGCGTAACATCAAAGAAGATGCCTTAAAAAATCGTCTCTACATTCCAAAAGAAATCTTACAAGAAGCGGGCATTCAATCGGTTGTTCCTTCCGTCGTCATTACGGATAAAAACTTAACAAGCGTGCGTGAAAAACTGGCACGTCAGGCCTCCATCTATTTTTCAAAAGCGCATAAAATGCTAAGTGCTTCAAACCAAAAAAACACACGCCCTTTACGTTTTATTTTTCACATATATAAACGCTATTTTGACATTATGTCTTATCGCGGATGGGAAATCATGTCGCCGAAACCGAAAATCGGTCGAATAGACAAGATAATGATTGCCGTTAACACCATCTTTGACCGTAGCTAAGTTTCTTGTGAGAAAATCAAGAAAACTTCTTTATAATACCATAATATCTTCTATGCTTTTTTTATCAAATAATCTCTAATGAAAGGCTTTTGACATGTCAAAATTTCATATAGCGCTTTTAAGCGGTATTTTGCTTTTTCCTGTTCTTTCATTTGCTCAAGAAGCGGATTCTCTTGAAGAGGCAAGCAGCTTAACGGCAAATTTAAAGCGCATTGCGCTTCAATACAATCAAAACTCCGTTACAAACAAAAAAGATGACGCAAACTATCCGGGAACTTATTCTTCCGACGAACATTCCGTTTTCACCGGTCTTTTTGACGGCAACCTTGAATACAACACCGAAAGCATGGTTTGGCTCAACAGTTTGTTTATGGAATACGGCAGAAGCGAAACAAATGAAAACGGCAAAAAAACAAAAAGTGAAACAGCCGATAAAATTTTGCTTACAACCGATTACACACATAAAATTTGGAAATTGGAAGAAGGCATTATCGGGCCTTTCGTCAGCCTCGGTTACCAAACGGAATTTACAACCTTTGAAGGCGAAGACGGCAAAGATTACCGAACCAAAATTTTACGCGGCAAAACAGGTTTGAAACTTTATGAAGGTAAATATTTCAAACAGCTTTATGCCGCCGCCGTTGAAGAAGCGGACTTTACATACGGTGACACAAACATGAAAACCGCCGGCGAAATCGGTTATGAATTTGAATATCCGATCAGAGAGGACATGAAATTCGTTTCAAACGGTTTTTACAGAAAATTTTTCATTTACGACAAATACCGCAACACTGACTTTAAATACGAAGCTGAAACAAACAACCGTTTAGATGTTACGATTGTCGGCAATTTGTCTTTTGCGCCGTTTGTAAACTATAAAATCGCAAAAACACGCGGGGCAAAGAAAAGCCGAAGCGATACCACGGTCGGTCTGTCGCTCGGTTATGAAACAGGTTTTAAAATCTGGTAAAAACGAAAAGAGCGTCCGCGAGGGACGCTCTTTTTTACTCTTCCTGAAGCAACAGCCATCGCTCGACGGTGGCTTGCGCGGCAAAAATCTTGTTCTTTTCGCAGTATTTTTCGGCGAATGCCGCTTCTTCTGCGGTCAGCTCGACTTTTTGATCTTTGATGACAGCCTGAGTGCTTGCGGCTTTTTCTTCGAAACCCGCAACATCAAGCCCCCACGCCGTACCGACCTCAATGATAGCCTCATAGCTCGAATACAGCGCCATTGCCGTGATGTAATCCCACTTTTCATCGGTCAGAAACACGGCCAGATCTTCGCACTCTTGGCTGACACGCTCATATTCCTGAGCATATTTTTCGATCTGAGCTTCTGCCTTTTTCGTCTCGCTTGCGCAAGAAACAAAACCCGCAACGCATGCGAGCACCAAAAATAATTTCTTCATATCTCGTATATAATTGATTTCTGGGATGCAGAATACCACAAATTTAAATTTTTGTCAAATATTATTTTAAATAAAATCCCGGCAAATGCACAGCACTAAAAAACGCCAATACCATACGAGCTTTTAAACTTCGGCAGTCATAATATTGCGGCGACCTTTTAAAGCCTCGTCAATAAATTTAACCTGTTCCATAATCAGCTCATTATCCTTAAATTTTTCATGTGCTTGTTTAACGCGCTCTTCAAAAGTACCTTCTTTGCCTTTGAAAATGTACATATAAGCACGCGTGATGTTCTTAACAGTTTTCTCATCAAAACCGCTACGTTTCAAACCGATAACGTTTAAACCTCTTAACTTGGCTCTGTCACCGGTAACAATAGCAAAAGGAATAACATCGCGTGTAACACCGGACAAACCACCAATCATTGCTTTTCGACCGATGCGACAAAATTGGTGAACGGCACAGTTACCACCTAAAATCGCTCCGTCCCCGATGCGAACGTGCCCGCCGATAACCGCATTGTTTGTCATAATCACATTATTACCGACCACACAATCGTGAGCAATGTGTGAATTAACCATAAACATTCCGTCATCGCCGACAATCGTAATCAACTTTTGCGGCTCCTCACCTTCAATCGGATTTTGCCCTTTCGGCGTGCCTGCATGCATCGTCACATTTTCTCTGATCACATTGCGTTTGCCGATAACCAGTTTTGCATCTTCCTGAAACTCATTGCCATGGTCTTGCGGACCTGTTCCCAAGCAAGCACCCGGAAAAACAACAGTCCCTTCGCCGATTGTTGTATCGCCATAAACCGTAACATGCGAAATCAGTTTAACATTTTCGCCGATTTTCGCTTTTGAACTAATAAAACAAAACGGCCCGATTTCGGCACTCGATGCAATTTGAGCGCCGTCTTCGACAACGCTGGAGCTATGAATTTTACCCATTTTTTCAATAATCCTTTATATATTGGTCCAATACTGCAGAGAAGAATATTAAAACTATCCGAATTTGTAAAAACACAATGCGTAACCAATTGTTACATGTGCATAAAAACAAACTTTTCCCCACCATTTTAAACTTGACAACATCTGAAATTTTGATAAATTTGTCTATAGTTTATTTTGATTATGACCATTATTGTCGAACCTTTAAAATACTTCACGAATTATGAAAAAATTTTTATTCTTAGCGGCATGCGCTGTCGCTTTGGCGCTTTGCGCCACCTCCTGCTATCGCTCCAAGGTTGAACCTCTCGGCGACAACACCAACCTCGTCTCTTTTACCAAAAAGATTGACAAGACCACGGAGTATGTCGGTGTCAGGAACACTCTTTCGAACGTCGTCATCGTCGAGCCGGTGTATGAAGTCGTCTACTACAAGCTCGACTACATCATCGCCGCGAAGGCCAACAACTTCGCCATTTTCGACAACACGGGACAGCGGATGTTCGAAAACCTGAACATCACCGAAGCCGGCGCCGGCAAAAGCAATTTTATCTTTAAGACATCTGCCGGCAAATACTTCTTCCTGCCCCACCGCGAACTTTGCGGACCTGCTAAGGACTTTACGTACTATCCGATGCTGGGTCTCCTGTTCGCCGAAAACGAAGCCGGCAAATACGGCATCTACGACCCTGAAAACGGCAACGTTATCCTCGAACAAAAATATCAGGGGATTATCTATGCCTACACCGACGCCGGTCAGTCCGCGATTTACGTTACTGACGGCAAGTTGACCAAGAAAATTGTCGACGGTGCCGAAAAGACTGTTTCGAACGCGAACTTGAACGCCATGAAAAAGGAGGCCGATGCCAACAAGACCCCTTGGCCGAAATCCGGCATCGGAGTCGTCAAGGTCAAAACCCTGCGTTAGCACCCAATTCCAACAAAAAACCTCGCTCTCAACAAGCGAGGTTTTTTGTTTTTTTTCTGAGTTACTAATCAGGCTCACAGCCGACATAACCTGTGCTTACCTTTTTAGGATGATAGCCTGCATCGCAAACAATATATTTATATCTATAGCGTACGACACAACCGCTCTCCATCGTGCACCTACCACTTTGCAAACACTCATCCGCCTCAGATCCATATACCGTGTACGCACACCCCGATTCCACACTCAAATCTACATATCCATGTTCAATCACGGAATCAGCCTCCCAACGATAAGCTGTCAAATCATTACATCCTGTAGGACAATTGTTTGATCCGCCTTGGCAATAATAACATCCGTCATATTCTTGACATGTTCCTTCACAACCTTCTTCGCAGCTTGAGACGTCATCATATGACCCGTCAGGACAACCTTCGACGACGGTACCTCTGCACTTATATTTACAAACATCAGAATACTGAGGATCAGTGCTTTCCATTTCAACACAGGTTCCGCTACAATGAGAGTGACATACATTGAGGGCTCCGTATGTGCCTTCATCGCATGAGCTCAAGCGCCTGCAACGATTACCGATATAACTGTATCCGTTTTTACATCTCCAGTTGGTATAAACCGTTTCACCCGGCACACAATCTTCGCTCATCGGCGTACAAGGATCAATTAAAATAGCATTTGCAATAAGGCTGCTAGCGCTGACAGCAGGCGGACAGGTTACAACCTCGCACTGTTCTCCTTTAGGTTCATCGCAAAGTGTGTAAGACGTATCATACTCACATTCCACAATCCTCTCACACCACTCTGTCTTATCATCTGTCGTAAAACCGATGCCCTCGCAGTCATAATCCACACACTTGCGATAACGTGTATCATACGGACAGAAAATATAACGCGCGTCGTCTGTTCCGCAAGCAACGTTATAACCCAAAAAATAGCCCATACTTTCGCAATCAGGCAACGATGTGCATGAATCAGCTTTTGAAACATTAGGCATTAAAAACATAAATGCGAATAAAACTAAAATCTTTTTCATATCTTTTTCCCTCATAATAATGATTAAACCATAAAATCAGCAAACAATCAAGCTTTTTTTAAATCTATTGCCGCCTTAATAAGCGCAACAAACAGCGGATGCGGGGCAAAAGGCTTTGATTTAAGCTCCGGATGGAACTGAACGCCGATAAACCACGGATGATCAACCCTTTCAACAATTTCGGGCAACTCTCCGTCCGGCGACCTGCCGCTGACAATCATCCCGTTTTCTTTTAAAACAGGCTCATAATTCATATTGACTTCATAACGATGGCGGTGGCGCTCCGAAATTTCATGTGTTTTGTAAACTTCATAAACTTTCGTATTTTCTTTCAAAACGCACGGATACGCTCCCAAGCGCATTGTTCCGCCCAAATCACCGTCTTTTGAACGCGTTTCTTTCTGTCCTTCTTTCTGCCATTCGGTCATCAGCCCCACAACCGGTGTGCAAGTCGGGTTAAATTCCGTCGTATCTGCATCTTTAATGCCGGCAACATTGCGCATCGTTTCAATGACCGCCATCTGCATACCGAAACAAATCCCCAAAAACGGAATTTTGTGTTCGCGTGCGTATGTAATCGCGTTGATTTTACCTTGCGTGCCGCGTTTGCCGAACCCGCCCGGAACAATAATCCCCTGAATATCTTTCAAATATCTTTCGGGCTCGTCTTTTTCCAAAAGCTCGGAATCAATCCAGGAAATATCCGCTTTATAATGGTTGGCAATAGCCCCGTGCTTAATGGCTTCGTGGAGTGATTTATAGGCCTCCAAAAGCTGCGTATATTTGCCGACGACCGCAATTTTGACGACACCTTCCGGATTTTGTGCAATATCAACAATTTTCTGCCACTTGCTCAAATCCGTGTGGTGCTCCTTGC
Organism: Alphaproteobacteria bacterium UBA1254; assembly: GCA_002308495.1. Lineage (GTDB taxonomy): Bacteria > Pseudomonadota > Alphaproteobacteria > RF32 > CAG-239 > UBA1254. The sequence continues at coordinate 31,278 of DBVW01000001.1, read as the reverse complement.
ATTCAATGCCGAAATGGTTGCAAACGGCACGGTCAATACCCTCTTTGGCGTATGCAAGCGGAACTTCATAAATATTCGAAACATCCAAAGCCGTGATAACATTTTCTTCTTTAACATTGCAAAAAAGCGCAAGCTTGCGTTTTTCATTTTGTGCCACATCAATCTGGCTTCGGCACAAAAGCATATCCGGCTGAATACCGTATTCCTGCAATTTTTTAACGGAGTGCTGTGTCGGCTTTGTTTTGAGCTCGCCTGCTGTCGGAATAAAGGGCAACAATGTCAAATGAACAAACATCACTCTCTCTCGCCCTAACTCGTAGGCAATTTGACGAATAGCCTCCAAATAAGGCTGACCTTCAATATCGCCGACCGTTCCGCCGATTTCACACAAAACAAAATCTTCATCCGTTAAATGCGATAAAATAAAATCCTTAATTTCGTTGGTCACATGCGGAATAACCTGAATCGTTGCGCCCAAATATTCACCTTTGCGCTCTCTGTTAATCACATTTTGATAAATTTTGCCCGATGTAACACTGTCATATTTTGTTGCCGCAACACCCGAAAAACGTTCATAATGCCCCAAATCCAAATCAGCTTCGGTGCCGTCATCTGTAACATAAACCTCACCATGCTGATAAGGGCTCATTGTTCCCGGATCGACGTTCAAATAAGGATCAAGTTTGCGAAGCCTGACCTTAAATCCGCGCCCCTGCAAAATCGTTGCGAGCGAAGCCGAGGCCAAACCTTTTCCCAAAGACGAAACAACGCCGCCGGTAATAAAAATAAACTTTGTTTTCGATGTTGTCATATTCTTAAATTTCCTTATCATTTAAAGTGAAATAGGCACCTTCGAAAAAAAGGTGCCTATATTTTTCAGTCTCTTAATCTCATCTTACTTTCCGAGAGGAACGGTTGGAACATCAGGAACATTTTGAGAAACAGGCGCTTTTTCAACGACAGATGTCGGTTTACGATCCGTTCCTTTATAATACAAAGAAAGCGAAATACTTGTAATAAAGAAAATCGTTGCCAAAATCGCCGTCAAACGTGTGAGTAAATTACCCGTACCGCGCGCACTCAAAAAGCTGTTGGCACCGCTGCCGCCGCCCAATCCGTTTAAAGCACCGCCGCCGGAACGTTGCATCAAAATCAATGCGACCAAAAAGATAGCCGTCATCAAATGTATCACAAGTAAGATAGAACCCATCTGTTTTAATTCCTTTCTTTATTATTTAACTTTGCCGACAATAGCCATAAAATCTTCGGCCTTAAGACTCGCGCCGCCGATTAAACCGCCGTCGATATCTTCTTGGCTCAACAATTCGGCAGCATTCGCCGGCTTCATGGAACCACCATACAAAATACGCATACGAGATGCAACACTTTTAGAAAGTTTTTGCGCAAGAACTTTTCGAATGTGCGCATGAACCTCTTCGGCATCTTTCGGAGTCGCGGTTTTGCCTGTGCCGATTGCCCAAACAGGTTCATAAGCAATCACCGTATTTGTTGCGGTTGAAATATCCGGCAACGAATCTTTAATCTGTTTTTCGGTAACTTTCAAAGCCTTGCCCGCATCACGCTCTTCAAGTGTTTCACCGATACAAATAATAACCTTTAAACCGGCTTTCAATGCCGATTCGGCTTTTGCTTTAACAAGCGCGCTCGATTCTTTATGGTCTGTGCGGCGCTCGGAATGCCCTAAAATAACGTAGTCGCAACCCGCATCTTTGAGCATATAGGCACTGACATCACCCGTATGAGCACCTTTTTCTTCCACATGGCAATCCTGCGCACCGAGCATCACTTTCGAACCGCGGAGTGCTTTTTTAACGGTTGTTAACAATGTAAAAGGCGGACAAACAAGAACCTCTGCCTGAGGTTTTAAACTTTTGGTTGCAAGCGCAATTTCTTTGGCAAGCGCCTGACCGCCTTTAATTAAGCCGTTCATTTTCCAGTTTCCGGCAATAAGAACTTTACGAGACATATTCATTCCTTTATTAAAAATTAAACTGAATGTCTTTTAACACAGATGTTTTTCATTTTCCAGTTTAAAAAACTTTTCAACATCAATATTTATTATTTGCATTCTGAGCTAAATGTACCTATAATGCCCTCAAAATAATTTTTTAAAGCAGGACAGAAAAATGATAAATAAATTAGCAAAAGCGCAAAAAAGCTGGATAGCAAAATTAATTTTAACATTAACCGCCTTAAGTTTTATGTCTCTTTTCGGCATCACGGGCTATATTTCAAGCGCGTCAAACAACCGCACTGTGATTAAAGTTGATGATGTTACGGTCAGCCAGGCTGAGTTTTCTTACGAATTTCAAAAAGAATTAAACGCGGCCAAAAACCTGATGGATATTGACTTAAACGAAGACGCAAACGAAGAGATTCGTTCTCATCTGATGAACGCCATTGCTCAAAAGATGGTCAAAAATGCAATCATTGATCGAACAGCGCAAAAATATCATGTTTCTTTCCGTCCCGAACTGGTCGGACGAATCATTATGAGCGAACCTGCTTTTCATGACTTATCCGGTCAATTTAACCGCGATTTGTTCCGCCGTGTTTTATCTGAAAACAACATCAGCGAAACGGAATATACCCATTCGGTTGAGCGCGGCTTAGCCGAACAAATCCTCATCACGTGGCCTGTTAAAAACATTACCGTTCCGCAAGCTTTAATTGATGCCGAACTTAAAATTGACAACAAGCGCCGCACATTTAAATATGTTTCCGTTGATCCGAACGACCTGAAAGTTGAGCGCCAAATTTCTCAAGATGAAATTGAGCAATATTATGACGACTTTGCACCTTCTTTCATTGCTCCCGAAACGCGTGATTTGTCTGTAATCTACCTTTCCGTAGACGATATTTCATCTCAAATGGAAATTTCTGATGACGAAATTAAAGCTTACTACGACGAACATGTTGAAAATTACGAAACACCTGAAAAACGTGAAGTTCTTCAAATGATGTTTGAAAATGAAGAAGATGCGAACAAAGCTTATGAAGAGCTTCAAAAAGGTCGAAATTTTTACGCCGTTGCCGATTCGATTGCCAAACAAACGAAAGAAGAAACAGAGCTCGGCATCGTTTCCGAAAATGAGCTCATATTTGAAATTGCGGAAGACGTTTTCGCTTTAAAGAAAAACGGTTACACAAAGCCTGTTCAAATGGGTGATGTTTGGCAAATCATGAAGGTAACAAATATCGTTCCCCCTTCAAAAGTTGATTATGCAAAAGCCTCAAAAGAAATCAAAAACGAAATTTTAAGCGAAGGCCTATACGATCAAATGTATGAAACAGTCGGCAAAATTGAAGATGAACTCGGCGCCGGCAAAGATTTGGAAGAAATTGCACAAACATTTAACGCCAAAATTTTAAAGGTTAAAGGTTTGTCCGATGACGGCAATGTTCAAGATGCGCCCGAAAGCTTAAAAGAAATCGTTCGCTCATCAGATTTCATAGACGCTGCTTTTTCTTATGCTTTGGCTGAAATCAGCCAAACGATTGAAACCGACGAAGGACTTGCCGTTTTGCGCGTTGACGATATTATCGAGTCTCATCAAAAGAGCCTTGAAGAAGTAACACCCGAAATTAAAACGTTATGGGCAGCGAACGAAAAAACGGCCATGGCCCAGGAAAAAATCAACGATATGATGCATGATTTGGAAAATGGTGATGACTTTTCAAAAACCGCTCGCCGTTACGGCCTCACGGCATATAAATCTCAACCGATCACGCGCAATGAAACATTTGCCGATTTAAACTATGCCGACATCAGAGAGCTTTTCATGCAAGAGCTGAATAATCCTTATCAAACGACAGCCGGCGACAAATACATTATTGCCGTTGCCGAGCAGGATTATAAAAATTCCGCACCGCTCAGCGAAAACGAAAAAGCACTTGTCATCGTTAAAAATCAGCAAAGTTTAGCGGCTGACCTTCAAAAGGCGATGCTCGATTCTTATGCCAAAGACTATAAAATTAAAGTCAAATATAAATTAATGGGCATTGAAGACTAAATTAAAGCCGCCGTCTTAAAGGCGGCTTCTTTACAAGGAAGCAAAAATGAAAATTGTTTTTATGGGAACGCCTGATTTTGCCGTGCCTGTCTTAGAAAGACTGATTAAAGAACACGATGTGATTTCCGTTTATACGAAAGCCCCCAAAATAGCGGGGCGCGGCAATGACTTAAAAAAGACACCCGTGCATCTTCTCGCCGAAAAACACAACATCGAAGTGCGCACACCGAAAACATTGCGCAATGAAGATGCTCAAAAAGCTTTTGCTGCTCTAAAGGCCGATATTGCCATTGTCGCCGCTTACGGTTTAATTCTGCCCAAACCCGTTATTGAAGCTTTTCCTTTGGGATGTTTAAATGTTCATGCCTCATTATTGCCCCGTTGGCGCGGCGCGGCGCCGATTCAACGTGCCATTGAAGCCGGCGACAACGCAAGCGGCGTAACGATTATGGAAATTGTTGAGGCTTTGGATGCAGGCCGCATGTATGAAAAAGGCATTGTCCCGATTGATAAAGAAACAACCGGCGGCTCGCTTCACGATTCGCTCTCTTTATTAGGGGCTGATTTAATGAGCAATGTTTTACAAAATTTCAGCGCCATCAATCCGCTTCCTCAAAACGAAAATTTGGTAACTTACGCCAAAAAACTTGAAAAAGAAGAAGAAAAGCTTGATTTTAATTTATCTGCAGACTATTTGGAGCGCAAAATCAGAGCCTTTAATCCCTTCCCCGCAACCTATTTTGAATATAACGGCGAACGTTTCAAAACTCTGAAAGCGACAGTTATTAATGAAACGGGAACGCCGGGACAAATCTTGGAAGGAAAACAAAATCTCAAAATCGCTTGCGCAGATAAAGCCCTCCGAATTGATCAAATTCAAAGACAGGGCAAGCGTGTAATGACAACAGATGAACTGTTGCGCGGCTTCTCTTTTGAAAACGGTGCTCTTTTAAAATAGATAATTTGTTTATTTCGGATTGATATCAAAAAATTCATCATTAAATTAAACTTGCTTAAAGCGATAAACGGAGATGAAAAACGCTCTTGTTTTAAGCAAGATGTCCCTTTATTGACAGCTTGCGGCATGGGTCGCGGCGAAAGGGAAAAAGAGAGGAAGAAAGGTTCCTCTCTTTTTATATACTTAAATCACAAAAAAGCGCTTCTGTATTAGACACCCGCCATACGAGTTTTTTACATAAAGTATTCGCGCAAATATGCCCCAAGATCGTCCGTATTGACCCTGATTTGTTCCATCGTATCACGATCACGAAGCGTAACCGATTCGGGCTTATTTTCAAGCGTTTCAAAATCAACTGTCAAACAAAGCGGCGTTCCGATTTCATCATGACGGCGATAGGCCTTACCGATATTACCGGTATTTTCAAGAGCCACACGTCCGATACCGAGCTTCATCAGTTTGTTCTTTAATTCATGGCATTTTGCCATAATCTCTTCGCTGTTCTTCTTTAACGGAATAATTGCAACCTTAATCGGCGCCAAATGTTTTTTAAGCTTCAAAACAACTCGGCTGTTTCCCCCGCCTAAATCTTCTTCCGTATAAGCTTCCGTCATAACGGCCAAAACGCCTCGGTCAATACCCATTGAAGGCTCGATAACAAACGGAATAACCCATTTATTATTTTCTTCATCTCGAATACAAAGTTTTGTTGTCGAGTCAGAATTTTGATGACAATGTGCTTCCAATTCAAACTCATCTTGGCCTTTTGTATGGTTGCCCAAGTCATAATCGCGGCGATTGGCAATACCCTCAAGCTCTTCCATACCGTGCGGAAATTGATATTCAATATCATAACAGGCTTTGGCATAATGGGCCAAATCTTCTTTCGGAGTCGTATAAATGTTTATATTTTCGCGAGACAACCCCTGTTCAATCCACCAATTAATGCGTGCTTCTTTCCAAAGCTCATGATATTTTTCATCTTCGCCCGGATAAACAAAATATTCAAGCTCGGCCTGTTCAAACTCACGCACACGGAAAATAAAGTTGCGCGGCGTAATCTCATTTCTGAAAGACTTTCCGATTTGAGCAATACCGAACGGCAACTTGCGCGATGTCGAGTCGACAACATTTTTAAATTGCGTAAAAATAGCCTGCGCTGTTTCCGGACGTAGATAAGCCAAATTTTCATCCGATTCGACAGGTCCGACCTGTGTTTTAAACATCAAATTAAAAGGTCTCGGCTCCGTCAAATCCGTTGAGCCGCAGTTCGGACATTTACCGTCTTTAATATGATCTGCCCTGAAACGTCCCTTGCACTTTTTGCAATCACACATCGGATCTGAAAATGTATCTTCATGCCCCGAATATTTCAAAACCTTCCGATTCGTTAAAATAGCGGCGTCCAAACCTTCAACATCGTCGCGTTCATAAACCATCGCACGCCACCAGGCATTTTTAAGGTTGTTTTTGAGTTCAACCCCGAGCGGACCGTAATCATACACACCCTGCATACCGCCATATATGTCCGCATTTTGAAAAATAAAGCCCCTGCGCTTGCAAAGTGAAACGAGCTGATCCATCGTTGTTGCTGCCATTTTAAAAAATCCTCACATCATTGATTAAATTTTAACTTATTCGTTTTATATTAAAGCTTTAGAAAATGCAAGTAAAGAGTGAAAAAAAAAATGAAACGAACAAAAGTTGCCCTGGTCTATGATTTTGATGAAACCCTAAGCACAACGTATATGCAAGATTATTTGCTTATCCCGAAGCTCGGCTTAAAACCCGAAACATTTTGGAAAAAGGCAAACGCTTGGTCTTTGGAAAATCATGCCGACCAAGTCACCGGCAGCATGTATTATTTTACAAAAATGGCAAAAGAAAAAAATATTTGTTTGTCGCGTGAAATGCTCAAAGCTTGCGGATCAAATATTGAATATTATGAGGGAGTCGAAGAATGGTTTGACCGCATCAACCACTTCGGCAAATATTTGGATTTAGATATCGAACACTACATCATTTCATCAGGCTACGAAGAAATTATTGAGGGTTGCTCCATTCGCCCCTATTTTAAGGAAGTCGCCGGTTGTGCATTTGCATTTGATGAAAACGGCACACCTGTTTGGCCGGCACGCGTTGTCAATTATCAGGCAAAAGTTCAATACCTTTCAAAAATCAACAAAGGCTTAAAAAAGCTTGATGACAAAGCCGTTAATGAATATACCCCCGATGAAAGCAGACGCATTCCTTTTACGCGTATCATCTATTTCGGTGACGGATTGACTGATATCCCCTCAATGAAAATGGTTAAAGACCGAAACGGCACGGCAATTGCTGTTTATAAACCCAAAAGCCACAAAAAACGCAAAGCAACCCAAATGCTCAAAGACAACCGAGTCGATTTTGCTTTGCCCGCCGATTATCGCGAAGGCAAAGGTTTAGACATAGCCGTCAAAGCCGTATTATATCGAATTGCGGTCTTGCGTGATTTGGAAGAGTTACAAAAAGCAGAATATAAAAAGATAAAAGATTAAAAAGCAAAACGCCCGATTTCTCAGGCGTTTTCAAAATTTTCAAAAACTTAAAGGACGGGATCTCCCTCTTTGAATCTGCGTATGAAGTCACGCATATCCTTTTCGAACTCCGGATCAACCGGTTGTTCATACGGACCGTCAGATTCTCTCGGTCTCATCATACTAACGTGTACTAAGGGTAACTATTCATCATCAGGACACCAATCCCAATCTTTACCTCTTTCAGGAAGCGGAGCATCAATCTCGTGAGGTTGCAGAGTTCTTTTCATAAGCACAATGATTTAATAAATGTAACAAAGTAAATCGAAATTAGCATTTATTCATCATTTGTCAAGTTCAAAAAATTAAAGCCCTAACTCTTTCAAGTTAGGGCTTTTATAAATTAGAAATTGAAGAAATTACTTCAATTCAACCTTAGCACCTGCAGCTTCAAGCTTAGCTTTGATTTCTTCAGCTTCAGCCTTCGGAGCACCTTCTTTAACTGTCTTCGGAGCACCGTCAACCAAATCTTTAGCTTCTTTCAAGCCAAGTTGTGTGATAGCACGGATTTCTTTAATAACGTTAATTTTGTTTGCACCGGCTTCTGCCAAGATAACATCAAATTCTGTCTTCTCTTCAGCAGCAGCGGCACCGCCGGCAGCGCCACCTGCAGCAACTGCAACAGCAGCAGCGGCGGAAACGCCCCATTTTTCTTCTAACATTTTTGATAAATCAGCAGCTTCCATAACTGTCAAAGCTGATAATTCGTCTACTAATTTGGCCAAATCTGCCATTTTTTTTCTCCAAATAAAATAAAATTAAACTTTTCTTTATTTCGGTAACTTAAAACCTTAAGCTGCCTCTTTTTCGCTATAAGCTTTTGTAACTCTCGCAAGTTTAGATGCAGGAGCCTGCAAAAGACCGATAAGTTTCGCTCTGAGTTCATCCATAGACGGAATGGTAGCCAAGCGTTTGATTTCATCAACAGTCAAACTGCCTGTTCCCATAGCGCCACCGACAATAATAAGCTTCTCATTATCTTTAGCAAAGTTAACACATGCTTTGCAAGCTGCGACCGGATCGCTTGAAAAAGCAATCGCCGTCGGACCTTTGAACAGATCAGCCAAGCCTTCAAATTTTGTGTCTTTAAGAGCCAGTTTAGTAATCCGGTTTTTTGTTACTCTAAACCCGGCGCCTGCCTTTCTGATTGCATTACGAAGTTCTGAAACTTCAGCCACCGTCAATCCCTTATAATGAGAGATAACGACAACTTCAGAACCGTTAATCAGTTCATGCAGTTCATCGAGTAGTTGTTTCTTTTCATCGCGGTTCACTATTAAGTCTCCACTAAAAATTTTACCATACCATACAAAAAAACAATCGCTTGCCTTTTTATACGGCAACCAAACCTGTCCTGTTAAGGGGGAGAAAAAATTGATTTTAAAAAACCTTCTTTCAACTCCGTCTATGTAGGAAATTAAGGATAAAACGAGTTTGTCCGCCTACAGTCTTGGACAGAGTGATAACTTTTAAAGGTCATCACCTGAGCGCATTGATATAAGAAAAAAACACTATTGTCAAGCACTTTTTTTGCTTTTTTCTTGCACCTATTTAACGACTTCCAACACAACAGATCTCGTTTCAGGCTTTTCCCCGATTTTGATAAACTCATGAAGCCTGCTTTCGACCCGCTCAAAATCTTCCTCACTTTGTGCATGAACAAAGCAAAGCGGAGTCTTATCATCGACTTTGTCTCCGATTTGGCAAAAATTGGTAAAGCCCGTGGCATGATCAATTTTTTGTGAAGGGTGCGTCCGCCCGCCTTTAAGTTCAATTAAAAGCAAACCGATATCGCGCGTTGACATATCTGCCACATATCCGGTCTCTTCTGCAAAAACAGGCGCAATAAACGAAGCTTTCGGCATATATTCACTCGGCTTGTCCGAAAAATCAGCCGGTCCGCCCAAAGCTTTAACCATCTCGGCAAATTTTTCAAAAGCCGCCCCCGAAGATAACGCTTTTTCAATTTGCGCATACGCCTCGTCATTATCACGCGCAAGTTTTGAGCTTGTTAAAATTTCGGCGCAAAGAGCTTTCGTAACCATATCCAAACGCGAATTAACATTCTGATTTTTTAAATATTGAACCGATTCGACAACTTCTAACGCATTCCCGACCGTATAACCCAACACGGAATTCATATCCGTTAAGAGAGCCGTCGTTTTCGTGCCGGCACCGTTTGCCACATCGACAATTGATCGAGCAAGCGTTCGTGCATCATCAATCGCTTCCATAAAAGCGCCTTTGCCGAACTTCACATCCATTACCAAAGTTTCCAAACCGGCTGCCAATTTTTTAGATAATATTGAAGCCGTAATAAGCGGAATGGATTCGACTGTAGCACAAACATCTCTTACAGCATAAATACGCTTATCTGCCGGTGCCAAATTTCCGGTCTGTCCGATAATAGCACATCCGACCTTTTCAACCGTTTTCTTAAACACCGAATTTGAAGGAGCTGTTTGATAACCTTGAATTGAATCTAATTTATCAAGCGTTCCGCCCGTGTGTCCCAATCCGCGCCCTGAAATCATCGGCACATAAGCGCCGCACGCGGCCAAAATCGGTCCCAAAACCAAGCTGACCTTGTCTCCGACACCGCCTGTCGAATGTTTATCGACAACCGGTCCGTTCAAATTCCAGCTTAAAACATCCCCGCTGTTTCTCATAGCAAGTGTTAAATTAACTGTTTCCTCTTTATCAAGCCCGTTTAAAAAGGCCGCCATTGTAAAAGAACCGATTTGTGCATCTGAAATTTCTTCGGATGTAACACCTTTAATAAAAAACTCAATTTCTTCTTTGCTTAAAATTTCTTTGTTTCTTTTGTGGCGAATAATCTCTTGAGGTAACATACTATTTCTCCAAAAACTTTAAAACAAGACCTTGCAGATCGACAGCTGCCTGACGCGCTTCAAAAAGCGTCTCTTCATGGCTCAATGCTGTTGTCTGCAAATCAGCGCTCTGATTGGTAATAACCGAAATACCGACAACTTTCATTCCGAAATAAACGGCCGCAATCACTTCCGGCACGGTCGACATACCGACCGCATCAGCCCCCATCAAACGAAAGGCTTTCACTTCGGCTTTTGTTTCAAAATTAGGCCCCACAACAAAAAAATACGTCCCTTCATAAAGCCTGATTTGATTTTCTCTGGCTGTTTGACGCATTTTTTCCCGCAAATCTCTGTCATATGCATTGCTCATATCCGGAAATCTCGGTCCTTCCTGATCGTTATTCAGCCCGATCAGCGGATTCTGCCCCGAAAAATTAATATGATCGGTAATCATCATCAGCGAACCTGCCGGCATATCAGCCCTCAAGGAGCCAGCGGCATTTGTCGCAATGACCTCTTTAATACCTATTTTTTCAAATGATGACATCATATCTTTCACGAGTGCCGGAGAGTGCCCTTCATATAAATGATAGCGCCCGTTCATACATAAAACTTTTTTAGTTCCCAACATACCGGCAATCAGCTCACCTTTATGTCCCGCAACACTAATCTTTGGAAACCCGATTTTCGTATAAGGCACAATGATTTTGTTCTCGATTTTATCAGCCAAAACACTGAGTCCGGAACCCAAAATAATGAGCACGCTCGGATCAAAACCGTTAAGAGCTTTTTTGATATTTTTGACATACGTTTCAATCATTTCTTCAAATCCTCATTAAAAGCAACGGGGAGCAGCTCGCTTAACCGAAAAGTTTTTTGAACACCCTTCATATTAGCCGCATAAATCTTCGTTTTTTTATTTGAAAATTCCAAAATACGCTGCAAACACGCCCCGCAAGGAACAATAAGCTCTTTTGAATCGGCTACAATTAAAATTTCCGCAATTTTCGTTTCCCCGCCGGCAACCATCGCGGCAATTGCTCCCGCTTCCGCACAAGTCCCGCAAGGATATGACACATTTTCCGCATTCGCACCGACATATATATGACCTTTCGGTGTTACAAGCGCCGCACCGACCTTAAAATGAGAGTAAGGAGCGTACGCATTTTTCCTTGCTTCAAGAGCTTTTTTCAAAAGTGTTTCTGCAACTGCCATTTTTATCTGCCTTTTATACAAAAAATTAATTGATTATAAAGATAATATACATTATTCTAACAATTGGCAAAGACTTTTTTGTATTTGATACAGGAGAATTATTTCGTGTTTAAAAAAATATTTTTCGCCCTTTTATTGCTTATAATTATAGCTTTCGGCGGCATTTCTTATTACATTTCAACAATTGATTGGAATCGTTACAAAACAAAAATTACCAGTCAAATTGAAGACATTACCGGTAAAAAAGTAGTCATTAACGGTTCAATCAGCTTAAAATTTTTACCGCGCCCCCATTTAAAAGCAACCGACATTAAAGTTTATAACACAAATAATACCGATTCTTCTCCTTTGGCAGAAGTCAAAGAAATGGTTACTGATTTAAGTCTTATGCCCTTAATTCACAAACGTTTTGTCATTGACAAGATGAATTTGACAGATGCGAAAATCTTGGTTGAATTTTTAAGCAACGGCAAAACAAACTGGTATTCTGATGTCAATCAAAAACAAAACTTCAATCTTTCCGGAGTTGACATCGCATTTAACAGCGTTATGCTCCAAAACTCGACCGTCAGAATTATTGATAAAGCGCTTAATGTTGATGCTGTTTTCAACAAATTAAACGCGGATATTTCCGCTCAAAGCCTCATAGGGCCCTTCAGAATCGACGGCAACTTTATCAGAGATGAAACCCCGGCCGGCTTTGCCTTAAACGTCGGAACTTTAACCGAAAGTTTTGCCACTTCGTTAAATCTCGTCTTAACACACCCCTCGTCTGACAGTTACGCCCGATTCGACGGTTCTGTTTTATCAAACAATAGCGAAATACAAGGAAATTTCACGATAGAATCGCAAAAGCCGTCAACCTTTTTAAACACCATTTCAGGCCAAATTTTACTGCCCGAACAATATAATTATCCGCTTGCCGCTTCTATTGAATTGGCTGTTAACCCAAATCAGATAGACCTTTCAAGTTTTGTAATCAAATATGGTGAAAACATGGCCGGATCCGGCAGAGTTTTAATTCCGCTCAAAAGCATAACAAACGATCGCAAAAAAATAGATGTTATCTTTGAAATGACAGACTTTGATTTAATGCCGTTCAGCGTCATTTTGAAAGAATACTTGAAAAAATTTGACGAAGGGCGAAAAAAGTTTGAACCCGCGATGGAATATGATGTCGCAGCAGATATTATGTCAACTCGCGCCCATTACAACAATGATGTCATTCGAAACTTTAAATTAAGCGCCGATATTGTCAATAACGTTTTAACCATAAAAGATTTATCCGGTTTATACCCTGGAGATACGGAAATTGCAATAAGCGGTGATATTTTCGAAAGCGAAAAAAATCTTTCATATAATTTCAAAACCCAGGCATTGAGCCAGGATTTTCTGAAATTTCTTGAATTTGCAGGCTACAAACCTGAAATATACGCACAAAACACCTATCGTAACGCTCGCGCGGTTTTCGAAATTTCCGGCAACTTAAAACAAATTAAGCTGATGCCGTTCGAATTCGGTATGGATAATATAAACGTAACCGGTGCCATCGGCCTTAAACGCGATAGGAGAAACGCTTTATTCCTGTCTCTTCAAAGCGAAAATATTAATTTCGACAACTATATCAAGCCGCTGCCCGAAAATAACGAAAATACGGCATTTGCCGATAAAATCAAAAATCTGTTAAATAATTTCAAGATTTTAAATCAGTCAGATGTACATGCCGAGCTCACACTTAAACAAGGCGCATACCGCCACATGCCGTTTGAAAACTTAAACGTTAACCTGGATGCTTCAAACGGAGAAATTAATATTAAAAAATTAAGCATTGAAGAAATAGCCTCTGCCAAATTCAACGCCGAAGGAAAAATTTCAAATCTTGGTGTTAATCCCTCCTTTGACAACTTCAAATATGACATCCAAACATCCGACTTTGCATCATTTAAAGATAAATTTAATTTTGAACTGCCCGATTGGCCGCTTTTCAAAACAACCAATGATGTACAATTACAAGGGCTTATTTCAGGAACAACGGACAGTGCAAACATCAGCACAAACGCAAAAATAGAAAAAATGAGTGCTGCTTATAAAGGTAAAATTTTCCGCCAGGATCAAAAATTATATTGGCGCGGAAATTTAGAACTTAAAGCACCTGATTTCGTTTCCTTCGCGACTCAAATTAACTTAGACTACAATCCTGAAAATCTCTCTGCCAACGTCTTTACCTTCAAATCTGATGTCGAAGGTTCTTTCGGAAACTGGCGCGCCACCAACATGGATGCCTTTATCGGGGCCAACAACTTTACCGGTGCTTTTGCCTACCTCAAAAAAGATGACAGACCGACCATTAAAGCAAACATTTCTGCCAATATGTTTGAATTTGATCGTTTTGTTTTCACTGATGCCAACACACCTCAGGTCAAAGACAAAAAGAAACCTCATACTTTCTTGCAAAAACCAACGTGGAGTAAGGCGTCAATTAATTATAAAGCCTTCCAAAATTTTGACTTAAACGCAAAATTTAACATTAAAAATTTAAGCTACATCACATCTTACATTGAAAATGTTTCGCTTTTAATGGAAATTAAAAACGGCAACATCAATGTTAAAAATTTCACAGCTGTTAAAAACACAGCTCCGATGACTGCAAATTTTGTAATTGAAAATGGCAACATGCCGAGAATTAAAGGTAATTTTAACATAACAGATTACCCTCTCGAAAATTTCGGCGGATCGATTTACAACCTCAAAAAAGGCACGTTAAAGTTGGAAGCTCAATACGAAAGCCAAGCTTCTTCCATCGAAGATTTTGTAAACAATTTAACTTCACAGGGTTCATTTGAAATAACAAAAGCCTCTCTTGACGGTATGGACATTGAAATTATAGAAGATGACTTGTCAAAACGCGAGCGTTCGGACGATTTGGAAGCTTTCTTAAAAAACAACCTTTCATTCGGCACAAGCTCATTTGAAATCATTTCCGCAAAATTTGACACCAAACAAGGTGACTTCACAATCAAAGAAGCCATGATGCTTTCTCCGCTTGTAACGATTGATGTTTCCGGCAACGGTTCTTTACCTGATTGGACAATGGATACAACTTTCAAAACAAGATTTAATCGCTTAAAAGACAATCCTGCGGTTACATTCTATTTAAAACAATCCATAGATAATCCTGAATTGTCGCTTCATATTGAAAATCTTAAAAATAAATACGATTCTTATTGGGCCAAAATTGAACAGGAAGCCAAAGAAAAAGAAGAGGCCCGCCTCAAAGCATTAAGAGAAAGGATGTCTGAAACACAAGGAAAACGCCTCAAACAGTTCAATCTCATTAATGCCGAAATTTTACCGCGCATAAAAAGATATAAACCCTTTAGCTCTGATTTAAGAATAAATAGTGTTTACGAAAGTATCGAAACACAGGCTCAGGATATCTTAAAAGATTTGCGTTCAATTGAAAACAAATCATCCGGCGAATATACCGATAAAGATATTGACGCCTGCAATCTTCAACTTGATGTTTACGAACCGCTCTTAAATGAGCTTATCACACAACTTGATGACAACTATATCTTTGATTTGCGTCTTCATATTGCTAATGCATTCAAAAATATTTCAAACATTTATGAAAATTCAAACGAAAAATCAAAGAATTATCAGAACACTCTTAATTCTTACACCATGCGTTTGGTTCAACTGAATTCTACGGTCATATTAAATGATTTGGATATGGTCAAAAGTTCGCGTAACAGCATTGAAGAATCAATCGGAATAATCAATGACGTTTATACGGAAGCATTCAAAATTAAAGAAAGTGCCGATAATGAAAATAAGATTTTAATTTTAGATAAATATTATTCGACAATGTCTGATCTTTCTCAAAAAGCGTCGGCTGAACTTAAAAAACTCAATACAAATTTAGAAGATTTGTTCTTATACATTCAAGATATTATCTATTTTGAACAAACCGGAAAACATAAGATTCCTCAGAAAAAAGAAAATGATCAGATTTCTGAGCAAAACGAAGAGACACAACCCGTTGAAGAACAAATAACGATTGAAAATTCAAAAACGGATGAGAATCTGCCGCAAGAATTCACTCAGATTGAAGAAGATGAACAAATTATTCCTGAAACCATAATTGAAACTGTCAACATCATCCCCGAACCTGAACTTGTTGTTGAAATTGAGCCTGAGCCGGAACAACCACTTTTAATTGAAATAAATGACGATTACAGCTCAAAGGCTAAATTAAGCGGAACAATTACACGTAAAGGTGCCAAAAAAACAGAAATTAATGAGCAAAATCAAGACTCTGTTCCCTTATTAAGACCTATCATCGGTGAAGTTTCAGTTGAAGGAAATGTAACAAGAAATTAACTGGACAATATAAATTTTGTGTTATAAAATGAAAATGTGAGGTCAAAATGAAAAAATTATTAGCATATTTACTGATACTTTGCTTTTACGGTACTGTTGCGAATGCTTCAGCTGTTGATTCTTCAATGACAATCACAACCATCAAACACCTTTATTGCAACACCGAACACGGCATAACCATTTGCACGACTCACAAATTCGAACCATATACGGGCATCATCAAAGAAGAATATCCGAACGGACATTTAAAAATGATGGCCTATTTCAAAAACGGCAAAGCGAATGGTATGCGTAAAGAATATTACGAAAACGGACAGCTTAAAGAAGAAAGCTTTTTCAAAAACGGTAAATTGGACGGTTTAGTCGTTTCATACTACAAAAACGGTCTTTTAGAAGAAGAAGCATATTATAAAGACGGTAAAATTGACGGTCGTTGGAAACTTTATGATGATAAGGGAAGCATTCAAAATGAAAAATATTTTGATAATGGCACCGAAACATCCGCAAATTCCTACGGCTACCAATATCAATAGATTATTTTCCGGTTTTGAGCCAATAACCGCATTCAATGCGCCCGTCAGCTTCATGATGAGGTAGGCGTCGTCCGCCGAATTCTCCCAAAGCCTTTTCCAAAACTCTGTGCGACCTTTCATTTTGCTCATTACAAAAGAGCAAAACTTCTCCAAGATTTAAGTTATTCAAACACCAATCAAGAATAAGTCTCAAACCGCGCAAGACATACCCCTTACCACGCTCCGAAGGCACAACTTCATAAGCGATATGCCCGCCGATTTGCCTTAAGTGTTCCGTTAAATAATGGCGCACATCAAAAACCCCGACAAACTTTTCATCATCAAAAAGCCAAAAAGTCGTACATGGCACCCTTCCTTCAGGCTGTTCTTGAGATTTGTTTTGCTTCACATAATCAAGATACCCTTCAAAATTTTTTAAAGCATATTCAGCCCCTTTTTTTGCTGCAGAAATATCAAAAGGTGACGGCTGATTTTTAATTTCTAAGAGGCCAACCCGTGCTTTATCAAAAAGGTGCTCCGCCGGTTCTTCAATCTTTAACATTTTTTCCCTTTAATGTTACTTTCACACGTCTGACACGCATCTTTCCTGCCGAAATAACTTCATAAACACAATATTCATCTTCAACTTTATCGCCGACCTTAGGTGCACGTCCCAAAAGCGTAAACACATAACCGCCGATGGTGCTTTCATCACGTTCACACTGAGGCACACCCATACAATCATAAACATCATCAACCAAAACCTTGCCGTCAAACTCGCATATACAATCATTTAATTTGTGAATTTCTTCAACTTCATTGATGTCATGTTCATCCATAATATCACCGACAAGCTCTTCCAAAATATCTTCCATCGAAAGCATACCGGCCGTTCCGCCATATTCATCAACAACAATGGCAAGATGCGTGTGTTTACGCATCATCAGATGCAAAACTTCAGAAATAGACTGATTTTCGGGCACAAACAAAACCTGTCGCGCAATTTTATTTAAGCGCCCCTTTTCAAGTTTTTCTTCCGAATGTTCCAACAAATCCCTGATATGTATCATCCCGACCACATTATCCTTATCTTCGCCGCAAAGCGGATAACGCGTGTGCTTCGTGCGTTTAACCAAACTCATCACATCATTAAAATCATCATCTAAATATAAACATTGCATATCTTGACGCGGAATCATCACTTCGTGGGCAAAAATCTCCGAAAAGCTGATTGCATTTTGAATAATATCACGTTCCGTATCGTCAATCACACCGCCCTTTTGCGAAGCATTAACAATGAGTTTGATTTCTTCCTCCGAATGAGCCATATCTTCTTCTTTTGCCGGCTCAACCCCCATTAAATGCAAAATTTTAATTGTTAAAACATCTAAAATCCAAATAAACGGATAAAATGTGCGCTTAAACAAATAAAGCGGATAGGCAATGTGCAAAACAAAGGTTTCCGTCTTTTGAATGGCAAGCGACTTCGGAATAAGCTCGCCCAAAACAACGTGCATTAACGTAATCAAGCCAAACGCCACACCGAAACTGATTGAATGCAACAAAATCGGATTATCCGCAAAAAAACCGCCGAGCAAATCAGAAAATAATTTAGCGACCGCCGGTTCACCAATCCAACCTAAACCGAGTGATGCCAGAGTAATACCGAGCTGAATGGCGCTCAAATAACTGTCAAGATGCTCCGTAATTTTCAAAGCGATTGATGCTCTTTTGTTGCCAAGCCCGACAAGCTCTTCAAGTTTTGTTCGCCGAATTTTCACAATGGCAAACTCGGAAACAACAAAAAACGCATTAAATAAAACCAAAATGACAACAAAAACAAACTTAAACAAATAAATATAAAAAGGATCCATTTTATTCTTTTATTACCTTTAATGATTAACAATTAAAGCCTATGTTATGATTTTATCAATCACTTGTCAACCAACATTATAAACATATAAAAAGGCGCCTGAAAGGCACCTTTTTTTTTATGGCGGGTGTATAGGACTACGCTGCTTCGCAGCTCGAGCGGTTTGATTTGTAACACTCGAAAACAGCGCTTTCGCTTGTTTTCTCATTAACAAATCTGGCACCCTCAAGGTTTCAAAGTAACATTTAGTTGCTTTGAAAACCTTTCGGCCTTTCGGTTCGAGCCCTAATTTCGCCACAAAAAAAGGCACCTTTTAGGTGCCTTTTTTTATGGCGGAGTGTATAGGACTCGAACCTATGCATCCTTTTAAGGGGATGACGGATTAGCAATCCGCTGCATTACCACTCTGCCAACACTCCGTGGTAAAAACCCTTTTAACGTATCTTTTTTAAATCGTCAACTTATTTTTTTGCCTTTTTAAAAAAATTCTCAACCATCTCTGAAAGTTTTATTTAAATCAATACAAACAACGATTATCTTTTATCTGTCGCACTCAAAAGAAAGGAAAAAATCATGAACAAACTCAAAATCTTCGCCACTTTAAGCATTGCTGTTCTGCTACAAACCGCTGACGCGTTCGCACAAGACAATACCGTTCAACAAAAAGGCATGTGGGATAAAACAAAAGATGTTGCTTCAGATGTTTGGGACGGAACAAAAGAAGTCTCATCAGATGTCTGGGACGGCACCAAAAAGGTAACATCAGATGTTTGGAACGGAACGAAAGAAGTCGGCTCTGACATCAAAGACGGCCTGACAGGCGATGACGACAAACATCAAAAAATGCACAAAGATATCTCAAAACAACACAATTAAAAAGCAGTGAAATTCACCGCCTTTTTTTAATAATCATGAATCATTGTTTTTGTAATTTCATCATAAGCTTTAAGCTCTGTCAACACACGCTCCATATCGGCAAGAGCAAGCGTATTCGGCCCGTCAGATAAAGCCTTGTCTGGATTATCATGCGTTTCCATAAACACACCGGCCACACCGACAGCCACCGCAGCCCGCGCCAAAACCGGTGCAAACTCACGCTGTCCGCCTGTTGATGTTCCCTTGCCGCCCGGTTGTTGAACCGAATGCGTCGCATCCATAATAACCGGATATCCCGTATCTTTTGCCATCTGAGGAAAACCGCGCATATCAACAACCAACGTATTATATCCGAAACTCGTACCTCTTTCGGTAATCATCACTTGATCATTGCCCGAATCAACAGATTTCTGAACCAAATTGCGAACATCCCACGGAGCTAAAAATTGACCTTTTTTAATATTGACAACCTTACCTGTTCTAGCCGCAGCCACAACCAAATCGGTCTGTCTGCACAGAAATGCCGGAATCTGCAACATATCAACATGTTTTGCAACTTCTGCACATTGCCAAACTTCATGAACATCAGTCACAATCGGCAAATCAGGATAAAGCTTTTTAATCTCATCAAAAGTTCTCATGCCTTCTTCAATTCCGACACCTCTTGCGCCGTTGATAGATGTGCGATTCGCCTTATCAAAAGACGCCTTAAAAACATAAGGCATTTTAAGTTTTGAGGTAATTTCACGCATCTTCCCTGCAATCATAATCGCATGTTCACGGCTCTCAATCTGGCAAGGACCGCAAATCAAAGCAAGCGGCAATTTATTGCCAAATGAAACCTGACCTACATTTACAATTTTCTGTTCCATCGTTATCCTCTAAATTTATTTTAAGTGTTTGCACGGTAGCACAAAACACATCTGATATCAACGAATTTAACTTTTTTTATTCACAAGCCATAAAAAAAACACCGACTTAAAGCCGATGTTTTTTTCTGTTGGCGGAAAGGCAGAGATTCGAACTCTGGGAGGGCTCGCACCCTCGACGGTTTTCAAGACCGCTGCATTAAACCGCTCTGCCACCTTTCCATATTGACTTCTCTTCAAAATAATTTCCTCTAAAGAAAACCGTCACGACTTCGTCATTACTCGACGGTTTGCGGCTTCGCCGATCTGCGATTCCAAGACCGCTCTAATTAAAACCCTAAAGCCACCTTTCCATGCGAAAGTGCTATCCGTATATATTAAAAAAAAAGCCTCGTCAAGTGTTTTTGTTCAAGATATACAAAAAATACTTGATTTTCGTTCATAATCCGCTAACGTCATAACAATTACTGACCATTACCTTACAATAAGGAAAAATATGCGACAACTCATTCCCATGGCCATCTGCTATGATTTTGACGGAACATTAGCCCCCGGCAACATGCAAGAATACAGCTTTGTAAAAAAACTCGGCATCACACCGGCTGAATTTTGGAACACGGCTAACAGCTTAGCCAAAGATCAAAAAGGTGATGAAATTTTAACTTATATGAAAGTAACGATTGACGAGTCGCGAAAGCGCAATCTGCCCATCACACGCGAAGATTTCAAAAGTTACGGCAAAGCCATTAAATTTTTTCCCGGCGTTGAAACTTATTTTGACCGCATCAATAAATACGCCCATTCCAAAGGCATCAAATTGCAACATTTCATCATTTCGTCCGGCCTGAAAGAAATGCTTGAAGGCACATCAATCGCCGACAAATTTACCGAAATTTTTGCTTCAACTTTTTTATACGATAAAACAGGCGCAGCCGTTTGGCCTGCCATGATTTTAAATTATACCTCCAAAACACAATATATGTATCGTATCAACAAGGGTTGTCTTGACGTAACGGATACCGAAGGCGTCAACAGACACATGCAAAAAGAATGCAAACCGCTGCCTTTTGAAAACATGATTTATATTGGTGACGGAAGCACCGATATTCCTTGCATGTCAATGCTCAACAAGGCAGGCGGACACACTTTGGCCGTTTATAAAGACGGTCAAAAAGAGCGAGCTCTCAAATTAAATCGTGACGGGCGTGCACACATGGTTGCACCTGCTGATTATCGCGAAGGCAAAAAAATAGACATCTTCATCAAAGCCGTGATTGATAAAATTTCGGCAGATGGCCACTTAAAATACATTATTTCAAAAAAATAGGAACGAACTCAATGAAAAAACTCTATCAAATTTTTGTTTTAACTCTCTTAATTTTAACTCCTTTCTCTGCCAAAGCCGGAATTTGTGAAACTTTGGGTGATTGGTATTGCACGATTCGTTATAATGTCATCGAAACATGGAACGAACACTCTTATGATGTCTATGTTCCGCTTTACGCTTGGCATAACAGATTAACCTATGACAGAGACCACATCAAAAAATACAACGAAAACCCATGGGGTGCGGGACTTGGTTTTTCACGTTTTGATGAGGACGGTGATTTACACTCTTTATATGCCCTCTATTTTAAGGATTCGAACGGTTACGGCGAAACAATGTTCGGCTATGCTTTCTTAAAAAACAAATATTGGCATGACATTCGCCTCGGTTACGGTTTCACCATCGGTGCCACACAACGTCATGAATATAGCTACATTCCTATCCCGTTACCTTTACCGATGTTCGGCATCGGTTATAAAAGGTTTGACTTACAGGCCGCCTATGTTCCCGGAATCAAAAATGACGGAAATGTCCTCTTTATCTGGTCAAGATTTCAACTTTATTGATTAACACCTATTAAATTTTGAGCATAAGACTGAGCCTCAAAAACGTCTAAATCTTCAATTTTTTCACCCACACCGATAAAATAAACCGGTGTGGGATTTTCTTTGGCAATAGCGACCAAAATACCGCCTTTCGAAGATCCGTCAAGTTTTGTCACGACAAGACCGTTAACATCAACAATTTTTTTGAAAATTTCAACCTGTGAAAGTGCATTCTGCCCTGTTGTGGCATCTAACGTTAAAAGCGTTAAGTGTGGTGCATCAGGCATCACTTTTTTAATCACGCGAACAACTTTTTGCAACTCGTCCATCAAACCGTCTTTATTTTGCAAACGCCCGGCCGTATCAATAAAAACAACATCATCGCCCTCTTTGACAGCTGCTGACAAACCGTCATAACAAAGACCGGCACTATCGCAACCATGCTCACCTTTAAAAACGCGAACACCCAAACGAAAAGCCCAAGCCTCCAGCTGTTCGACTGCTGCCGCACGAAATGTATCACCCGCAATGAACGAAACTTTTTTACCCTGTTCTTTTAATTTGGCAGCAAGCTTTCCGACCGTCGTTGTCTTTCCCGCACCGTTAACTCCGACCATCAAAATGACATAAGGCTTATGCTCCGAAACATCAAAATGCGTCTCCAAAGGCATCAAAATTTTTGCTGTTTCACAACAAAGTGCCTCTTTAACTTCGCTCAAAGAAACCTCTTTATCAAACTTTTGCGCCGAAAAACTTTCAATAATATCTGCACTTGCCTGAACGCCGATATCCGAACTGATAAGCAATTCCTCTAATTCTTCCAAAACTTCCCGATCAACTTTTCTTTTTAAAACGATTTCTTTCAAACCTTCTGAAATTTTATCTGAAGTTTTCTTTAAGCCCAACCCAAGTTTTTGAAAAAAACTAATCATTATTTTCCTCTCTCATTTGTCTTAAAATCTTAGCCCGCTCACGCCTGATATGCATATCAATTTGTTTCATTTTGGCAGCCGCTGTTCCCTCTCTTTCCGAATAAGGAAAAACATGTAACTTGTCAATGCCTGCCTCATCAACCAAACGACACGTATTTTCAAAAGCTTCGTCTGTTTCACTCGGAAAGCCGCAAATAAAATCAGCCCCAAAGGTTGCATCTTCACGCACTTTGCGAATTTTATCGCAAAGCTCAATAACTTTCTCTCTTGTATGTCGCCTTCCCATACGCCTTAAAACCGTATTATCTCCTGATTGAACCGATAAATGAAAATACGGCAATATTCTTCTGTGTTGACCGATCAAAGAAATCAGTTCATCATCAACTGCGGCCGGATCAAGCGAACCGAAAGAAAGTTCTTTTAAACCTGTTATATTTTCTAAAATAGCTTTTGTAACACGCGCCAACCCATATTGATAAGAACAAATATCAACACCCGTCAAACATATTTTTTTAATACCTTTTTGAACCAAAAGTTTGACCTGCGCCACAACTTTTTCAATCTCCATTGAACGATTTTTTCCCCGCGCAAACGGCACGATACAATATGTACATCGATGATTGCAACCCTGCTGAATTTGAACAAATGCCTTTTCCCGTCCCTCAAAACCGGTAATCATATATTCGTCCAAACCTTCATCACTCATAATATCACTAATTTTAAATTTAATTCCGCCAATCTGACGAACATAATTTTCAATGTCGGCTTTTTCTTTATTGCCTAAAACCAAATCCACCTCTTTCATTTTCATAAAAGAGTCCGCATGCACCTGAGCCGAACAACCGGTAACCACAATTTTAGCATCAGGATTTTCTTTCTTGAGCTTACGCACGGCTTGCCGGCATTGCCGCTCAGCTTCTCCTGTCACGGCACAGGTATTAACCACTATCAGATTGTCATAAGCTTTGAGCTTTTCTTTCATCACTTCAGACTCAAAAGCATTAAGACGACAACCGAATGTTACAACTTCAACCATTCTTTTTCCTTTATTCAATCTAATATAAAGAAAAAAAATATCATTGCAATTTAATTTTGATGTTTTATAATCTAGAGAGCTAATTTTCATGAAAGAAACTTTAATGCTAAAAAAAATTTCTCTTTTTATTGCCACTTTTTTCGGTGCAGGTTTATCTCCCAAAGCCCCCGGAACGATGGGTTCGCTTGCCACATTACCCTTTGCTTTTTTAATAGCTTGCTTCTTAGGTTTTGACGGTATTTTTTACAGCGTATTGGTTATTTTCATCATAGGAACGATAGCTGTTTATCATGCCACAAAAGATTCTCCTGAAAAAGATCCCGGAAAAATAGTTATTGATGAAACGGCAGGTCAGCTGACAACTTTTATTTTAGCGACACCGTATTTATATCACAACACATCTGCCAAGGCCTTTTTGGTTTATTTAATCGGTTTTGGTCTGTTTCGTTTATTTGATATTTTTAAAATCGGACCTGTTAAATGGGCTGACACAAAACTCAAAAACGCATGCGGCGTCATGCTCGATGACATATTCGCCGGTATTTTCGCCGCACTTGTTTTAATGATGATTATTAAAGAACTTTAAAAACAAAAATAAGAACATAAATTACTTTTTATCAAAGGAGACTAGATATGCAAAAATTACTAAATTACATCACAAAAGGCAAAGGCATCGGTGCTTTGACCCTTTTGCTTTTCAGCGCCATCATTGCTTTTTATTCGGCTTACACCATAAATCGTTTTTTGCCCCAAATGGTGCCTTACGTTCAAAAGGTTGCCGATGACTTATTGCCGATTAAAATCGAAAATGGTCAATTAGTGGTCCCTCAAGAACCGAAAACACTGAATTACACGATCGGAGAGGAATCTTTTGCGGTTGAAATTGACCCGACAAAAGATCTTTTGCTAGAAATCGAAAAACCGGGTATTTATTTAACACGTTCTTATCTTTACACAATCAACAATAAAGAGGTCCGCCGCCAAAAATTATCTTCAAATCTTAATCTCCCCAAACAAGACTACACACCTTTAATGTATAACCTGATAAAATGGCTTGTATGGGGGGTCGTGCTGATCGGACCGTTCTTCAATTTTGCCTGCTTTTTAATTGCCGTTTTATTTTATGCCATGTGTACGGGACTTGCGTGCGTTTTAAATAAAACACCTCTCAATTTTCAAACAAAGATGCGCTTAAATACCGTCTTGTTTATTGGTGTTTATATTCTTTCAACACTCGTTCGTTTGGCAGGTTTCAGACTTTCGTTGTTGGCGTTTTTCTTAATCATGATTGCGCTGCAAATCGTCTGTGTCAAATGGCTGAAAAAATAAAAAAAGCGGCTTTCGAGCCGCTTTTTTTTTACAAAACGAAAAATTTATTTTTCATACCAATGCACACGCAACAACGCCAAATCTTTTGGCTCCGTCAACGATGAAATTCTATGAACGGAAACATTATTTTCAACATGAGTTAAAATTTGAACTCTTTCACCGCACAAACATTCTTTTTTAAACGAAATTTCGATTTCTGACGGCAAATATTTTTCGTGAAAATCGACAGGCAAACTCTCCACGGCCCAGAGCGGATAAATCGCATTATTCACGTGCCTGTTTAAATCAATATCATCAAAACGCGCTTCAAACTCTTTTGAAAAATCT
The DNA here is from genome assembly GCA_002308495.1 of Alphaproteobacteria bacterium UBA1254. GTDB lineage: Bacteria > Pseudomonadota > Alphaproteobacteria > RF32 > CAG-239 > UBA1254. The sequence goes on along the minus strand of DBVW01000001.1, from coordinate 5,652 downwards.
GCTGTTTCATGTGCCTCAAGCTTAGCAAATTCGGTTCCTAAAACACGCTCATCAATATACATATATTCCGGCAAATATTGATTAAGAGAAACCGGACGCTTGCGATTAACATCAACCAAAACCCATTGACTGGTCGCTTTCATAATCTCGACATCGTTTTCATCAAAAACAATAAAATCACGCAATGCCATAAACTTATTTTCACCGGACGGCCACGTTTGAATTTTAATTGTCTCATGAACTTTCGGCATACGATTGATTTTAACATGATAATTAGTCCCGACCCACGCAAGCCCGCTCTGAAGGCAAAAATCAAACCCGAAGCCCAAAGATGTTGCACTCAAATCGGCGGCATCCTGCAAAATATTCATCAGTGTGACAACACGTAAAAATCCGTTCTTATCACATTCGTATGAACGGATTTGAAAACTTTTTTCAAACTTTTCCATGATAAAATCCCTTAAAAAAGCGAAATATTTTCCTGATAATCAAGAAAAGCCAACTTCATTTTATTAAACCGATTAATCAGTTTTGCTTTATAAACTTGTGCATATTCGTTAACTTTTGAGTGATAAGCCATTGCGGCTTTTTGCCAACTTCCTTTTTTAAGATACAACTTTTTCAAAAACTGTGCACTGTATTCAACATTCGTATCGGGATCCATCGCATCTTCAACGCTTTCAAAAGATTTTCCGTGAAACTTTAAGCTGATTTGCATACATCCGACATCAATACTTGTAATGCCCTGTGCCTGAAAATTTTTAACGGCGGCAACAGCTTCTTCTTTTGAAGAATAGCGATATCCTTTACCGTTCACATTAATTGACCACGGCCACGAAATAAACGTGCGTGTTTCATTATCCCAAACACCGCTTTCGACACTCGCGATTGTTTCAAGCAAATGGTTTTTAATGCCATATTTTTCTTCCATACGTGCAACAGAAAGCGCACAAACCTCGGAAGCTGTCGGCTCCAAGCTCGTATGTGTGTTCACCTTAAAATCTTTTTGAGCTTTAATAGGGTGTGCAATACCCAAACAAATCACCGCTATAAAAATGATTTTTCGAAGCACTTTTAAAATATATCCTTTTATATCCGTGTCAAAAACAAAAGACTTCCCTTAAAACATCCATTTTAATTTCCGTCCGGCAATTCAAGCATCTGCTTAAAAAGGCTTTAAACACGGCGTTAAAACAGCTTAACTTTTCGTTTAACATAATTAACGAAAAATTAATTTCGACTTTCATAACACAATTTTTTTGAAAAATCCAGCAAAAAATACAAAAAAAAGCCAAAAATGCCAAATAAATATGCAAAAACAAAGGGCTAGACGCATTTCTGCGCAAGCCCCTCACAAATTAAAAATTAACGCCTATGCCGGCAAGAAAAGACAGATTCTGAAAGTGTTGAAGTGTTGCTCTATCTTTGCGCGGTAAAAGATAAATCGAAGTCAGATTAAAATAGAACAAATCTGAAATTCTGAAATCCACACCGCCTTCAAACTTAACATGCCAACAATCTTTCGAAAATTTTTGTTCACCGGTTTGTGAAGTATAGATGCCGCCCCAAGGCTGACCTCCAACTAAAAAATAAATCATGTTTTTGTTACCATACATCACACCGAGAGCCGGTGCAAAATAACTCACATGTTCCAATCCACCGTTAGGTGTTTGAAAAGGAGAATATCCCATTTCAAACTCCGCCCTGATAAAACCGATATCCGCATTTAAGTCAATTGTGGCGACAGGTGCTTTTTCAAGCACATTGTAACCACCCTTAAAAACGGCGCTCCCATAAACATGATACCATGAAATGTTCATCTGCGCATACATTGCCGTTGAAAGCAAAATGCAAACCCAAAATAATACAAGCTTTCTCATAACATATCAATTTTTGAGACATATCTATAAGGAATATGCCCGCATATTTAGCAAAAAAGCATCAGAAAGTCAAGCTTTAAGTGAGTGCGCAAAACGGATTATGGTATCGCACAAATCTTTTTGAACTTTTTCAAAATTTTTGTTTCTTGAAAGCTTATCCTCATTTGCATAAAGAGAACGATTAATTTCTAATTGAAGGGTATATATTTTTTTTCTGGGCTGGCAATAATTAAAGGTCGTATAAGCGCCCGAATAAGGCACATTTTTCAACACATCATAGCCTTTTTCTTTTAAATTTTCGCATAAAAATTCGCTCATGGTCGGCGGACAGCTTTGCGAAAACAAATCACCAAGACATACATCTATTTTTTCGTCATCACCCATAATTGAACAAATTTTTGAAGGCATTGAATGGCAATCCAGCAAAAAGCAACATCCGAATTTTTGAACACATTTATTAACAAGCAAACTTAAACGTTTATGATACGCATCATATATATTTTTAATACGCGCTTGAACTTCGACATACGAAATAGGATTTTCATATATAAGTTTTCCGTTTGCACACACGCGGTGTATCAATCCGTAGCCTGAACGACAACGCGTATTTTCAAAAATAATTTTATCCGCCGGATAATCATAAAACATTTTTTCATCAAGTTCGATTTTATCTCTGTTCACATCTATAAAAGCGCGTGCAACATTAACCTTAATAATGGATATTCCCTCTTTGGCAAGCGGGTCGAGCAATTCATCGACAAACAAATCCTCATTTGTTCTGAGATCATTCAAACTTCGGTTGGTTATGGCAAAAAATTCCTCAGGAAAAATTCGTCCTGAATGCGGTATACTGATCAACAACGGAAATTTAAATTCACGAGTTTCATTTTCCGAATAAACATCAAATTTTTTATAATCAATATTCAAAAGTCGCACGAACGGAATATCCTTTCAAAAAAGATATATTAACAGATGAAGTCTTAACGTTTTATAAAAAAGCGAAAAAGTTTGTATATTTAAAAAAAAAGCTTGCCATTTTTAAAAGTGTATGATATGCAAAGCATACTTTCGGGTGTGTAGCTCAGGTGG
>DBVW01000001.1:2494-2630 GCA_002308495.1 Alphaproteobacteria bacterium UBA1254 | reverse complement strand
TTCGAGTCTTGTCATACCCACCAATAAAAAATACCGGTCTTGTACCGGTTTTTTTTTGTTGGTGAATAACAAAAGACAGCTCGAACTTGTGAGAAACAAGTTTGACTACAAGCGAAAGCGAGACGAAAGTATCGCG
>DBVW01000001.1:1701-2458 GCA_002308495.1 Alphaproteobacteria bacterium UBA1254 | reverse complement strand
AAATGTTTGCTAAGTAGTCTTGTCATACTTTACTAATAAAAAAAGCGCCGGAATAATTTTCCCGGACGCTTTTTTTCAAGATTTCTTACTTTAAATAATCAGAATTATTTAACAGCATCTCTTAAAGCTTTACCAGCTTTGAACTTAGGAGCTCTAGAAGCAGCGATCTTGATTTCTTTACCTGTAGCAGGGTTGCGGCCTTTACGAGCAGCACGTTTAGCAACTGAGTAAGAACCAAAACCAATGATTTGAACTGTTTCACCTTTTTTCAAAGCTTTTGTGATAACAGCGATGCTGGCAGCCAAAACTTTAGAAGCTTCAGCTTTTGTAACGCCGGCTGTTTTTGCAACGTTAGCAACGTATTCTGTTTTATTCATATGTTTTTCCTTTCTGTAAGTTAATAAGGGTTTTTACACCTCACAAGTCAAATGCTAGAAGTTTTATAACAAATGTCAAACAAATATTTAAAAGTTATACAATATTTTTTACTTTTTTGCCTTATTTTTGGGCATTTTTGCATTTTACACCCCTTTTTTATCCCGATTTTTACAAAACAATCGCAAAAAACACTCTTTAAAAAGCAAAAAGAATCGCCCGATTCGCCCGATTCTTTCTTATTCGATTCTCTTTATATATATTTAAAAGAAGAAACGGCACCCTTGAAAGGATGCCGTCTCAACTTTTTCTCATCGCTCACTTCACTCTGGAGTTCAGGGCGAAGCTATAGGCGAGCGTCACAGTGCCGCCGATGCCGTAG
>DBVW01000001.1:0-1638 GCA_002308495.1 Alphaproteobacteria bacterium UBA1254 | reverse complement strand
GCGGTGGCATAAACGCCGTTGCCCTCATGGACGATGTCGTCCGTGATGACAATCGTATTGCCGGTTTCCAGCTCACCAACAGGCTTGCTGACATCCTGGTAGTCGTCCCTACCATAGACGTAACCGCCACCCAGAACCAGATTCAGACGATGGCGAACCCAACGGTCCTCCACTATCTGAATTTTACCCACGGCGTAGGCCTGATAGGCAAGATACTTGTCGCCCGCAGAAAGAGCAGTCGCAAGATATTGCCGCCGGGTCAGCTGGGCGCCGACCTCGTAGGAGAACAGACGAACGGGCGTCTTGACGCCGTCTTTGTTCCTGCACCAGAGGGCGCCTCCGTCCTTTCCGATGGCGATGCCGCCGATGGGACGAATACCCACATCGATGTAGGTCGCGCCGGCGGTCAGCCCAATCCAGTGCTGGTCGAGCTTGACACCTGCGTACTCACCGTTTGCCTTCTGCCAGCCGTGCTGACGGCTTTCAAAGGCTCGGACCTTGGCAATAGTACCATTCATGCTCTCACGACCTTCAGACGTGAAGCTGTCGGTCGTAAAACTCTGCGCGTTGGCGCCGAAACTGGCGGCGAGCAATGCTCCAGCCGCGATGATAAGAGAAATCTTTTTCATAATTTGGATATTTTTTTAATAAATTCGCTTGTTCTTTTTCTTATCGTCTAATCCATATACATGGAAAAGACCTCATCTCTAAAAGTTGCCTAGTAGAGAATCAGAGATTCTTCGTTGAAACGGATAGTCATCTTACCGTCCTCGACGGAATAAGAATATCCGTCAACAACGGTAGAATAGTTGCCATCCTCGTTCCTGTTACTCCACCCCCACTTGTCGAGGGTCTTGTTCAAGACCGAACGCACCTTTTTATTATTTGCGGTGTATTCGATCCCAAAGGACTCATCGGTGGCGATAGCAGGCAGCCATATTCCGTTTTCCTCCGGATCGTAACCCGAATTATAACCGGAAAATTCTCCCTCAACGAACTTGGCGGCTTTCACCTCCTCAATCGTTGGGAAAACACGACCCTTTTCGAACACCACCACAATGGCGCCGTTCTCAAAGGTAACGCACATGGCTTTGAACTCCTGCATCTCTCCTGCAGCATTGTGAATAACACCGGTGGCGTCATCCTTAATGGCAGGAACTTCGGAAATACCAAAGCTCACGAGCTTGCCGAAGTCGGCCGGGAACATGGTATCCGGAGTAGCGGGGGTCGTCGGAACAGTCGTCGTGGTATCCGCAGGCGTCTGAACCGTTCTGGTCGTATCCTGAGGAGGAACGTCCGGTTTTTTGGACGTTGTATCCTGAGGCGCCGAAGCAGACTTCATCATCATGAGGGTCTGCTGGTCCAGGTTTGACCCATAAAAATCGTCCTCCATTTTTTCGCAGGACATAACAAACATAGCGGCGAGCAGCGCTCCAGCCGCGAAGAAGAAAACCTTTTTCATTTGTATATTTTTTTTATTGATTAGACTTAAAGAAAAACAAAAACGAATCAAACATCACGTTATATGAAAAATCTTTTCAAATTTTCCAATAATATAACCCAATCTCCTACACAATTCGTACTTTTTCATATCTAATTTAGCATATTTTAAGGGCAAATACAAGCAAAAAACGCACC
>DBVW01000020.1:3933-26973 GCA_002308495.1 Alphaproteobacteria bacterium UBA1254 | reverse complement strand
TTAATACAAAACCATTTTTTATCTTCGGTCTGTCCCGAATAGTTGTGTGCGCCGTATTTATCCCAGTGTCCTGAAGTTTCCCACAAAACTCTGTCCATGACACGCGGTGTTGAAATTTCAATATAACCGTTATTTTCTTGGCGATTGCGCATATATTCAATTAATTTACGATAAATTTTATAGCCTTTATCGTGCCAAAAAACAGCTCCCGGTGCATATTCCGGTTCAAAGTGGAACAAATCCATCTCTTTACCTAATTTTCTATGATCACGTTTGGCTGCTTCTTCAAGCATGTCAAGATAAGCTTTCAGGTCTTTTTTATCTGCCCAAGCCGTGGCATAAATACGCTGTAACATTTCATTGTTTGAATCACCGCGCCAATATGCACCGGCAACTTTCATGAGTTTAAAAGCATCACCGACTTTGCCTGTCGATGGTACGTGCGGACCGCGACAAAGATCGGTAAAATCACCTTGACTATAAAGCGAGATCACCTCATCTTCCGGTAAATCTCTGATAATTTCCGCTTTATAATGTTCACCTTTGTCTTCAAAGAATTTGATTGCTTCATTTCTCGGCAAAACAAAACGCTCAATTTGCTCGTCACGTTTCACAATTTCATGCATTTTGGCTTCAATTTTTTCAAAATCTTCAACCGTAAAAGGTGTTTTACGCGCAAAATCATAATAAAAGCCGTTTTCAATGGCCGGACCGATTGTGACCTGTACATCACCCCAAAGTTCTTTAACAGCTTCCGCCATAATGTGCGAAGCACTGTGGCGTAAAATGTGCAACCCGTCTTTGTCTTTTGATGTTATAATAGTGACTGTGGCATCTGTTGTAACAGGTGTTGATAAATCTTGTAATTTATCGTTTACTTTGACTGCCAACGCCGCTTTTGCAAGGCCGGCGCTGATGGCCTCGGCGATGTCAATTCCTTTGACGCCGTCTGCCATATCCATCTTGCTGCCGTCAGGCAATGTAATTTTAATCATTATTATAACCTCATTAAAAATTTATTGTTGTTCATCCATGTTTACCAATTCGTGATAAACGGCGAGTGTTTTATCACACATAATCTGTTTTGTAAAGTTTTCTTTTACATATTCGATGGCTGCTGCCCCGATTTTGTTGCGTTCTTCATCTGAGAGATTAAGCGCCCACTTTAAGGCTTCCGCCAAACTCTCGGCATCACCGCTTTTGAAATGTTTTCCGGTGACACCGTCTTTAATATTTTCAAGCGAACCGCCGATATTTGAGGCCACAACGATACGCCCCATGGCCTCACCTTCGGCTGCAATACGCCCGAAAGCTTCCGGATCTAAAGATGCCGATACAACAACATCCGAAACCATCATCATTGCAGGGACATCCGTCACATGACGAATAAAAGCAAATTTTCCTTCCATACCTCTTTCCGCAATGGCTTCTTTAAGTTCATCGGTGTAATATGTACGCCCCTGATCATCACCTACAAAAACGCAGAAAAAATCCATATCCTTAAGCTTTTCCAATGCTTCAATCAACAGCTTTTGACCTTTCCAACGCGTTAAACGCCCGATCAGTAATATAATCTTTTTATCTTCAGGAAGGTGATATTCTTCCATCAGCTTAATCATGCGCTCTGCCGTCATTTTAGAAACGTCAAAATTATCCATATTCACACAGCGATAAATCAGCCTTATTTTGCTCTCGTCACATTTGTAATTTTTGATGATATGTTCTTTAATGTGCTTTGAAATCGCAATAACCAAATCGCCATAAGTCATCACTCTGTTGTAACGCCATTTAATAAAATGCGGTTTTAAGCCATACGTTCCGTGAAAAGTCGTTAAAAATTTCGCCCCTGTTTTTCTGGCTGCCCAATAAGCACTCCACGCCGGCGCACGTGAACGTGCATGAACAATATTAATCCCGTTTTCTTTAATGATTTTCACAAGCCTTTTATAATTAATCCACCACATCAACGGATTTTTTGTTTTAAGCGGCAACTTAAAATGCTTAACTTTCATACGGTCAAGCTGGTAGGCCATACGTCCGCCTTCGGAGGCCACAAAATTTTTGATACCTTTTTTTTGAAGCTCGGAGGCAATTTCAATTGTACCGAGTTCAACACCTCCCTGATTTAATTCCGGCAAAACCTGCAACACAACCGGATTTTTCTCTTTATCTTTTATCATTTTTGAATTATATTCCTTTTAGTTTTATTTTCAGCTAAGGACATCAACAATGCCGTCACGCACTTATGACACCCTTTTTACAACAAACTTTGAGCATATTATCCCCGTTTCAAACAATACGCAAAAATTTACAATACTTTATACACACGGTTTTTGTTCTGACCCTTGGGGACGAAAACCCGAAGAAATTAAAAAATGGTGTTTAAAAAATAATATTGCCATGTACCGCTATGAGCTCGCCGGTCACGGTTCCGACAATGCACGTTTTGAAGAGACGGATATTAATATTTATAAAGCCCAAATTTTAGAAATTATTGATAAATATATCAAAGGCGATATTGTTGTTGTCGGTTCATCACTCGGCGGGTGGCTTTCTTTAATTGCCGCCATTCATCGTCCGGACCGCGTTAAAGGCGTTGTCGGTCTTGCCGCCGCACCCGATTTTACGGCTGATGAATTAAAATATGCCACTCCGGCTCAAATTGAAGAAATGGAAAAATACGGCAAAATCACATATCCCGGACAAAACATTACGTTTACGGTTACAAAGCGCTTGATTGAAAGCGGTAATGATAACTTGCTTCTAGATAAAGAAACGATCCACGTTATCTGCCCCGTCGTTTTAATTCAAGGTATGAAAGATATGTCTGTCGATTGGCATAAAGCTTTAAAAATTGCTGATTGTGTTCAAACAAATGATGTTACCGTCAAACTTCTTAAAAATGCGAATCATCGTTTAAATGAGGATTCTGATATCAGAGAGATTTTATCTGCCTTAGATACGTTTCTATAATTTTTTATAACAAAAAACCGGTTCGTCTTTTGCAAGACAAGCCGGTTTTTTTCAGTCTTATCTGTCAAACAGCCACCTGCCGATTTGTCCGATGATGTAAAACACATATCCCCAAATTGGGAACAAGGTTATCCAATCGGCGAATTGTTCAATCGGCCGTTGACGTCTGAGCCATTTGAAAAATTTGCGATAGCCTAAATTTGCTTTACGGTAGCTCATAATTTTGGGCTCGGTAACCAGCCAAATGACATGTTTGAGCGGAACCGAAGCGATTTGAGCCAGCACAGCAGCCACCGCCAAAATAATAATTGTTTTAAATAAGTTCATAAACTTGATATTTTATATTGCACAATAAGTCTTAATTGATAAATAAGTATCGGTGAGTATATCCCGACCAACTTATTTGTCAATCTCTAAATTGAAAGGTTTAAGCACATAAGACAGAACACCGTTTAACTCAGAAAGACACATTCCGTAATTTATTATCGGCACACCGGCCTTTTGAGCCGCCGCAATTCGCGATAAAATCGCACGTCTGTTTTGCGTGCATCCGCCACATTGAATAATCAGCTTATAATCTTTTAAATCGGTTTTAAAATCACACCCTGCGACATGTTCAAAAATAATATTTTTTCCTGTTTTGAGACGCATTAAGTTCGGAATTTTAACTGTTCCGATGTCATCTTCTGCCGCGTGATGCGTGCAGGATTCGGCAATCAAAACCTTATCCCCGTCTTTTAATTTCCATATTGCTTCGGCTCCCTCGGCAAAGGCTTTCAAATCGCCTTTCAACCTTGCCATTAAAATTGAAAATGTTGTGCATTTGATGTCTTTGGGCGTGTTTTCAACCATAAATTTAACGACCTGTGAATCGCAAACCACCAAATCGGGCTTATTTTTCAGGTTTTTCAAAACTTTCGTATATTCCGTCTCTTTAACAACAATGACCGTTTGTGAGGCATCCAAACAATCTCTGATTGCCTGCACCTGCGGCATAATCAATCTGCCTTTAGGGGCTTCATAATCTATCGGCACAATCATAACAATCGTTGATTTCTCAGGCGCTAAATCAGAAAGCATTTTTTGCGGCGCAATAAAGTCTTCCGGACAAAGCTTAAGCAACTCATCTTTAAAGGCCGAAATTGCTCTGTCGCGTTTTTTTAAGTCAAGCACATTGAGTTTTATTATACCGTCAAAACTCTCAACATCTTTCATCGCTCTTTTGTTCACTACTTTGATGAGCGGGATTTTCCGTGCATTTACCTCTGATATGATTTGGTTTTCCGTTTCATCCGTTCGGTCGCTTTCACAAACCAAAACGGCAATATCCGTCCGATCCAAAACTTTCATCGTTTTTTCAAGCCTTTTGCTCGATAAACGAGTTTGGTCGTTAAAACCTGCCGTATCCAACCACAAAACCGGTCCTAAAGGATGCAATTCCTGTGCTTTTTCAACAACATCCGTTGTCGTCCCTGCAATTTCGGATACAATCGAAACTTCTTGTCCCGTCATTAAATTTAAAAAGCTTGATTTACCTGCATTCACTTTGCCTAAAATTGCAATCTGAAGCCTTAAACCTTTAGGCGTGTTTTGCATTTTGGTCTCCTTTTGCCAAGCTTAAAATAACATAATGCGCCAACATCAACCCCATAACCGCCGTTACTGTAGGCATTGAACCCAGAATCGCTTTTCCGCCGGTCGGATTTTCTTTAATCGGTTTTTGAGAGCTGTCTGATTGTTCGGTTGAATAAACGCACATTATTTTGCTTATATCCAACCCTTTGTTTTTTAATTCTTTTCTCAGTTTTTTTGCCATAGGGCAATATTTTGTATGCGAAAGAAAATCTGTTTTTAGGGCATTGACATCTGTTTTTAATGCCGCCCCCATTGCCGAAACAAATTTTATTTTCTTTTCGCATAATGCAACCATCATATCGCTTTTTTCTTTAATGCTGTCTATGGCATCTACAACGAAGTCAATCTTTCTGTTTAAAATTTTGTTTATATTTTCGATACTTACAAAACAATCTTCAAGTTCAACTTTACATTTCGGATGAATATCTAAAACCCTCTTTTTGGCCACTTCTGTTTTCTTTTGCCCGACCGTTGAAGTCAAAGCCAAAATTTGCCTGTTAATATTCGAAAGGTCAAATACATCAAAATCAACCAAAACCAAATGCCCGATACCGCTGCGAGCCAGTGCCTCAAGAGCATAGCCGCCCACTGCTCCGAGACCGACCACCATTACCGTTGCGTCTTTGAGTTTTTTTAATCCTTCTGATCCAAGCAACATTTCCGTTCGCATAAAACGTTCATCAATCATCTATCAAAACCCTCATGGTATTTACATAAATTTTTTCACCGAGTTTTTCTGCTTTTTCGTCTTTAATTTCCGCCACTTGCCGCAAAACATATCCTAAATCTTCAATGTTTGACTGATACGGCGCATCTGTTTCCAAGAAAAGCTTTTCCAACGGCGTTTTTTCTAAAATGCTTTGGGCATTTTTCTTTTTAAAAAAACATTTATTTACAGATATATAATGCTCAAACTTAAGGATTTTCTTTAATAACTCATCTTGCCCCGAAAAAGAATGAAAAACACTTTTTTCGGGCAACCTTCCCCAATAATGCTCCAAAAACAAATCAGCTTTGACCATGTGAAGCAACAAAGGTCTGTTATATTCAAAAGCCAATTCAAGCTGTGTCTTAAAAACCTCTTCTTCAAGATCCTTATCTCTTGATTTAAGAGCGTCAAAACCGCACTCTCCTATTAAACTTTCCGGAAATTCTTTTAAATATTCGCTTAATTCATCTTTCCATCTGCCGTTGCTTTCATCGGCATACCACGGATGAAGACCGAAGGCCGGTATCACTTCAAACGGAAAATCGTGCGCTAATCCGGCAACTTTTTCCCAATCCGAACGATGCGCCGAAACGCATATGCATTTTTCGACGCCGTTGCGTTTTAATTTTTCCATCAAAGCATTTTTTGAAATGCCTTCAAAATCAGTTAAATGGATATGTGTATCAAAAAATTTTATCAAAAAAAATACCTCTTTATTCCTTTATAAGAGGTATTTTTAAGTTTCGCAAGTCCAGTTTTCAAGAAATGATATCAAAAGTTTGGTAAATATCTTTATTGTTGTCGTTTGCTTTGTTTTTTAATGCTGTTGATTTAATCAGTCTATGCATATAAGCTACCGTAAAAAGCCTTACAAAACAAGTCAAGCCTAAATCGGGAGATTTGTTCATCTCAATCATTTCCAACAATCGTTTGCGTTTCAACCCTTCTCTTTTGCAGATATCATCAAAAGCCATCCATTCTTCGGTTGCTAAACGCATGCTTGTTTTTCTATCAAAAATTGAAATTACTCTGTTTGTCAGTTTGGTCATATCCTTTTCTCCCTGCAATTTGGTATTTTATTTATATTAGGAATTTACTATATATCATAAAATATGCAACAAAAAATTGTATAACGTAAATTAATAATCTAATACGTTATATATCGTTTTTCCTTATCTCTTTGAAAAAAACACAAATATTTTTCTAATATTTGTGTGTATAAAATTTATTTTTATATAATAAGTTGTATTTTAAGCGCGTCCGAAAATTTATTTTATTTTTGCGCACTTTTGATAAGACCACCGCCCAAAACATAGCCTTCTCTATCGTAAAACACGGCCGATTGTCCGCATGCGACGGCTTTTTGCTTTTCATGGAAAACAAGCTCTGCTTCACCATTTTCAAGCTCAATAAAATCTGCCTCAAAAGGTTTCTGAGAAGAACGTAATTTTAACAAAATACTTTGACGTCCTTTCAGCCCGCAAACCGAAAGCCATCTTAAATCATCAACAATTAACGATTGTTTGTAACCGTCTTCTTCATAACCTAAGACAACTTCGTTTTTTTCTTTATTTAAAGCAATCACATAAAGCGGTCTGTCCGCACTCACACCGAGCCCCCTTCTCTGACCGATTGTAAAATTCCAAATCCCTTGGTGTTTGCCGAGTATTTTACCGTTTTTATCAACAAAATTGCCTTCTTTCGGAGCTTGTCCCAAAATATCATTAATATTGCCCGAATAAAAATCCTGGCTGTCTTTTTTGTCGCTCATTTCAAGGCCGTATTCTTTTGCAATTCGGCGCACTTCTTCTTTCGTATAATCGCCCAGCGGCGTTAAAATCGTGCTTAATTGCTCCTGGCTTAAACGATATAAAAAATAACTCTGATCTTTTTTTTCATCTTCAGCCATACGAAGTTGGTAACGTTTTAATTCATTGTTATATGAAAGGCGAACATAATGCCCCGTTGCAAATTTATCAAACTCTATGCCTAAAGCCCTCGCCCCCCTGGGCAATGCCTCAAATTTTATTGCACCGTTACAAACAACACACGGATTAGGTGTTCGTCCGGCAAGATATTCCTCTTTGAAGTTCGTCAGCACAATTTTCTGATATTCTTTTGTGCAATCAATAACATGATATTCTATGCCTATTTTTTTACACAGCGCTTGTGCCGCAGCAATATCCTGCTCCTCATGAGGAGAAAAACAAGCATCTTTGAGGTGTGCCGAATTAACAGATTTAAACTTTTCTTTGTCCCAAATCGACATCGTCGCCCCAATGACTTCGTGCCCTGCTTTTTTAAGCAGGCACGCTGCTACTGAGGAATCGACACCGCCCGAAAGCCCAACTAAAACCCTCACGTCTTTAAGCTCCTAAATTCTTTCGGATCCACGGATATTTTTCTATGGCTTCTTCGTTCAATTCTTTGCATTTATCTTCAATCGTTTTTTCCAAACGTTCCATAAACGCCTTTTTATCTTCGTGTGCTTTAACCTCCATCGCCGGCATAAATTCGATAACTGCCGTGCCCGGATATCTTAAAAACGAGTTTTTTGCCCAAAATAATCCGGTATTGACCGCAACGGGCACTACTTTCAACTTCAGATTTTCCGCTAAAAACAAAAAGCCGGGTTTGTAACCTTTTGTTGTTCCCGGTTTACACCTTGTTCCTTCCGGAAAGACAACCACGGGGCGCCCTTCTTTAACAATTTTTGAAACACCTTTGAGCATATTTTTCATGGCTTTAGTCCCACCTTTTCGGTCCACGGGCACCATGCCGTAAAAATATTGCGTCCACCCGAAAAACGGCATATAAACGAGCTCTTTTTTCAAAACATACGTACATGTTCTGACCGGTTGCGTAAATGCATAAGTTTCGAGAGCCGATTCATGCTTGCAGGCATATAAAGACGGCTCCTTTGAAACATTTTCTTTGCCTCTGTATTCAACTTTGAGCCCCGCAATGTTTTTTACCAGCCAAAAAATGGTCGGCATAACAATTCTGTCCCACAGATAAACCGTACCTTTCCTTGAAATCGGACCGACGAACAACGTTATTGTACAGCCCAACATCATAACTGTGAAAAAGCAAATATTAGTTAGCAGCGAACGGATGTAAATCATGGTTATGCCCTCATAAGTTTTAATACAAGATTTTTCATATATACAAATACAAATTTGTGATATTCGGAAGCGATTAAATAAAAGCTTTTCGGTCTTTTCCACCAACGCTTAGACACATTTTTGGAATAAACAGGATGTTCTAAAATTTTAACTTCCGGATTTTGCGCCAAAATTTCTTCCATGCTTCGTGGCATATGGTAATAAGACGTTACCAAACGAATTGATTTCAAACGATTTCTTCTGATCATTTCGTTGACTTCGACGGCATTTTCAATTGTATTTGTCGCTTCTTTGCCTAAAATAACGTTGTTTTCACCCCGAATAAAATTTACATGATTTTGAATTTCAAGAGTTTCCAGATTAACATGAGGCTCAACACCCGATATAAAAAGCATATCCGCCAAACCCTTGTTATATAATCTGATTGCTTCCGCTATTCTGTTTTTACCGCCCGTTAAAACAACGATAGCATCCGTCTTTGTCGTTTCATCAATCGGACGTTTTCTGATATATTGCTGAAAAACGATAAAACCGCCCAACCATATCAAAAAGAAAAAATAAAAATATATTCGTGCAATAAATTTTACGCGTTTCATTTACATAATTTTCCTTAAGGTATGTTTGACGGATAAAAATGACATCAACATCGACAGCAATGCCGTTACAAACGGTAATGCGAACAATGCACCCCAGTGGATCACATTTAATTTTGCAGATCCTATTAAGCCCGTTTCAAGACCGGATGACAGGTGTGAAATAATTAAAAGCGCCCCGACGCTTAAAAGTGCCCCGATGATACCGGAGCATAAACCGACCCAAAATCCGCGTGCGGCATATTGTTTGGCAACATAATTGTCCGTTGCTCCCATAATATGCAAAATTTCAATGATACTCTGATGAATTTTCAAGCTTGTTTGCACGGCATAAAATAAAGACAGCGCCAACACGACAGCGACAAGCGTTAAAACAAAAAACGACAAGACTCTCAGCGCGGAAGCACTTTTAATTAACTTTTGCAGCCATATACCGTGGTTGTCTATTGAAGCATACGGCGCAATTTCTTTCAGATTTGCCGAAATTTTCTCATAATCAAAATTTTTCCCGTTTTTCAACCTGACATCCAAAAGCTTTGGAATCGGCAATGATTCGATGTTTGCACCATCTCCGAGCCATGGCGACATCAAGTGTTTGATTTGTCCGTCCGAGATTTTTTTAACTTTTTCGACACCTTCTATCTGATCAAAAAAGCTGACCACTTTTTCAGTTCTGAGTAATTCTTCATCTGCGGATAATTCTTCATTTGAAGGCATAATTTGAACCGTCAGGCCGTCTATGATATTCTTATTCCACGTATTAATCATGGCGCTCGTCATAAAATAAGCCGCCAAAATAATTGAAAACAGGAATACCGATGCCGCCGTCGAAATTTCCAAAAAGAAATTTGCTTTATCATCATGCAACGGAATTTCCGTGCGATATCTATTTAAAAACGATGTTTTCATCTTAAACCTTCCTTAGCGCCGGAACAATTTTTAACCCTTTGTTTTCCAAGTGAATCTGCGGATAATTATATTCAGCGATCAAATCTTTGCTGTGCGTTGCTATAACAACCGTCGTCCCTAATTTATTCAGCTCAATAAATAATTTCATTAATTTGACCGCAATATCATTATCAACGTTTCCCGTCGGCTCGTCCGCAAGCAAAATTTCAGGTCTGTTAATAACCGCTCTTGCAATCGCCACACGCTGTTTTTCGCCGCCAGAAAGCGTTGAGCATATTTTATCCATGCTTTTATCAAGCTCAACCCAGCTCAGCAGTTCTTTAACACGTTTTTTTATTTCGTTTTCACCCATACCTCTGATTCGAAGCGGAATCGCGACATTATCGTATGCTGACAGATGTTCTAAAAGGCGAAAGTCCTGAAACACGACACCGATACGGCGCCTTAAGGCTGCCATTGTGTCTCTGCTGGCATACCCGATGTTTGAACCGAAAATGGTTACCGTGCCGGCGCTTGGTCTTAAAGCTAAATACATCATTGAAAGAAGAGATGTCTTACCAGCGCCTGATTTTCCTGTCAAAAAGTGGAATGAACCTTTTTCAAGCGTCAGTTTGATGTCTTTCAGAACCTCCGGATCTTTACCGTACCGGATGCACACGTTGCACATATCGATAATCGGTTCCGTTAACATATTTTTGTGCGTTTCCATAAAACCTCCGTTTTTGCTTTTAAAGAACATACACCAAATTATACATTTAATAAAATCTTTTTTTTCTTTGATTCTATATTTTTTTAAATTTAATATACTTTTTATTGGTAACAAAAGAAAAAAGAGCTTACAAAAATGTTGATAAAATGTCCTAAATGTCAGGTAACGTATGAGCTGGCGGACGATGTTGTTCCTCAAAACGGTCTTAAAATGCGCTGTCATTCATGCGGCGAAGTTTTTAAGGCCTATCCTGAAGATGCCATAAAAGAGCCTTTATCCGAAAAAGAAAAAAAATTGAATGTTTTGAAGATATTTGAGCGTTTTTCTCAAACAACGGATGACTCTTTTACTCCGGAAACCTCCGAACCGCCCATGGTTCCCGCAAAAGTCCGCATTGTTCATTTGACACACTATAAAAATACCATTAATTACCTTTTAATTTTGCTGCTTTTATTGATTATGCTTGCCCTTTTGTATTTGATGCGTTTTGATATTGTCAGATATATTCCGAAAACCGAAGCTTTATACCAAAAATTCGGCATTGAAAGCATTTATGACGGCTCCAATCTTCAGTTTATGAATATCAAAACCGAAGAATTTGTTGATCAAAACATTTCAAAAATCAGAATTACAGGTGTTATTGACAATCCGTCTTCCTATCAAATGAAAGTTTTGCCCGTCCGTGTTTTTGTTTATGACGAAGACGGTCGAAAGCTTCTTGAGGCTACAAAATCTTTGCCTCAAACGCGCACTTTCCCGAATTACAAGCTTCCGTTTGAAATTATTGTCGTTAATCCGACTCCGAAACAAAAAAACATTCACATCACTTTCGCAGATACTTTATAAGGAGAAAAAAATGTTACGCGAAAATATTCAAAACGCTTTGAAAGAAGCGATGAAATCCAAAGATATGCTTGAAGTTAATGCCATTCGCATGATTATTGCAGGCATTAAAGAAAAAGACGTCGATGCCAGAGGCAAAGGCAACAAAGAAGCGACTGATGCCGATTTGCTTTCCATGATGCAAACAATGATTAAACAACGCCGCGAGTCTATTGAAATGTTTATTTCGGGTGCAAGACCCGAGCTTGCTCAAAAAGAAGAAAAAGAAATCAAAATTATTGAGCGTTTTCTGCCCAAACAGCTTTCAAAAGAAGAAGTTGAAGCGGCTGTTAAGTCTGTTATTGCTTCGACGGCTGCAACTTCGATGAAAGATATGGGCAAGGTTATGGGCCAGCTTCGTACGCAATATGCCGGACAAATGGATTTCGGCGCCGTTTCGGCCGTCATTAAATCTTTGCTTTCTTAAAATAAGGCTTTTCTCTATGGAGGGCGATTTACAAAAATTTTTGGATGAACTCCGAAGCAAGCTTTCGGTTGCCGATGTCGTTGCCGAAAAAGTCAAGCTTGTGCGCAAGGGCCGTGAATATATCGGCCTTTGCCCGTTTCATAACGAAAAAACGCCTTCCTTTACCGTTAACGAGGCGAAAGGCTTTTACCATTGTTTCGGCTGCGGGGCTCATGGCGATATCATTCGCTTTGAGATGGAAGCAAACGGTTTACCGTTTATGGATGCCGTTGAAAAGCTTGCCCACAAGGCCGGCGTTCCTATGCCTAAATTCTCGAAAGAACATTCGCTTGAACACCAAAAACGACAGTCTTTGTTTGAAATTATGGAGCTTGCCGTTTCTTTCTATGAAAAAGCGCTTCGAATGCCTGTCGGTGCCAAGGGACTTGAATATTTTTACAACCGCGGCATCACTGATGATTTAATCAAAAAATTCAGACTGGGATATGCACCCTCAAACAACGATTTGAAAGCTTATTTAAAGTCAAAAGGCGTTAATGAATTTGATATGTCCGAGCTCGGGCTGATTGCCACTCCGCAGGATCAAAACAAAGTTTCACATGACTTTTTCAGAAACCGTGTGATGATTCCGATTTTTGACAAGCAGAATCGACCGATTGCCTTCGGCGGGCGTATTTTGGGCGATGGGCAACCGAAATATTTAAACTCGCCCGAAACCACTCTTTTTAATAAGCGCAAAATGCTTTACAATTTTAATTTTGCACGCGATAAAGGTTTTGAAAGCAAGCGTCTGATTATCTGCGAAGGCTATATGGACGTTATTGCGCTTGATAAATTCGGGTTTTCGTATGCAGCTGCCCCGATGGGCACGGCTTTGACCGAAGATCAAATCATTCAAGCATGGAAAGTCGTTAATGAGCCTGTTTTGTGTTTTGACGGCGATTCTGCCGGAATCAAGGCCGCCCTTCGCTCAATTGACAGAGCTTTGCCGATTTTAAAACCGGGTTATTCTTTACAATTTATGTTTTTGCCCGACAAACTCGATCCTGATGAGTTTTTGCGAGCCAAAGGAGCGACGGAATTTGAAAAACTTTTTGAACACACCGTTCCACTCATTGATTTGCTTTGGGAGAAAAACACCAAAGAAAAACTTGCCGACACACCGGAGCGCAAAGCTTTTATCGAAAAGACCATTAAGGATGAAGTTCTTAAAATAACCGATAAAGATGTGCGTATTTATTATGCGCAAGAGATGAAAAAACGCATTTTTGAAACATACGGCACCGGCACCGTTCAACAAACCGCAAAGCCCGTCCGAAAAAGCATTATCAGAAACAGACAGCCGTTAAGCGATGTGGACTTGCGTTTTATTTTAGCCGCGCTTTTGCTTTTCCCGTCTTTGGCAGAAGAATTGGAAGAAAAGCTTTTAACATTTGACTTATCAAAGTTTCAACATATCAAACTTCTTGAGTGCTTAATTGAAGAATCGCATCATCATTTAGAAAAAGACGCACTTTGGCAAAAGCTTTTTGAAGCCGGTTTTGAAAAAGAAATTCGCTCTCTTTGGGAAATGAACATGATTCAATCTCAAAAAACCGATATTTTCCACATCAAAAAACAAATTCAGCTTTTGCTGACAGGCGTTCAAATCAAGCAACTTAAATATGATCTAAACGAGGCAAAAATTAAAATCACAAAATCCGATGCCACCAAAGAAGATTATGACCAATATTTAATGTTGCAAAATGAATTGAACGCACTTATTGCCGAAACAAGTGATCTTTAGCTTTTTGTTTTCTTGTCTTATGCTTCGAAAGTTTTGATTTTACTTGACTTTTTGATAATTTTGACGTATAATTATTCTATTGGGAATCGCCTCAAACAGGTTCCTTAAAAGTTTACGCTTTGAAGGAGAAAGGAAATGAATAAGAAGATTTTGATGTTTTTAGTCGCCGGTTGTATATTTTCTTCTGTTGATGCTTTTGCAAGAGATTGTACTTCAACAACTGAAAACGGTATTACAACTGAAACTTGCTCAACACTTTGGAGCGGACCTGAAGTTTCAACCTATGATGCCGCGGGCAATTTGCTTTCCGTCATTATCTATGACAAAGAGAATGTTCCTGAGCTTAAGGCTGAATATACATATAACTCAGCGGGTGATTTAACATCTCAAACTTTTTGGGATACCCCCGAATCGGTCGCAAACAATGCCCCTACGAGCAAAGAAGAAAGAGTTTATGAAGGCTCAACAGTTTATTACATTGAATATTACAATAATGAATCGATTATAAATAATACTCCAGATAGCAAGAGCGGGTATACCTATGATGAAAACGGAAATGAAGTGGCACGTGTTGAGTGGTATTCTCCCGAATCTGTTGCAAATGACACGCCGGATTATAAATGGGCATCTCAATATAACGCCGAGCAAGGTGTTTGGTTTGATGCCTATTATGAAAGCCCGGAATCAATTCAAAACAATGTTCCTGATTATAATTCCTTTTATATAGAAGAAACAGGTGGCAGAATTTCGTATGATAAAGACGGAAATCTTGCCGGGATTGGTTTTGATAATGTTATTGAGTTTGATGACCAAGGCAGAATAACTCGAAGTGGCTCTTCTGAACCATGTGTTTATGAGAGATAGGAGGATAATGCGATGATAAAAAATATTTTATTTACATTTTTCGCAACTTTTCTTTTGGGAATTGGTTGTGCTCGTGCGGAATCAAGCATTATGTGTTCTTCCGTTTCTTTTACTTATAATGATGATGGAAGTGTTGTCGCTTCAACTCGACGTGGAGATACGACGTATGCATCTGCTGAAGAAGCTTATCTTGCTGTCTATGGCGTGGTTCCGACCATGACAATTGAAGAAACCGGTTATGACACGCTTTTTGGCCTCAACAATTCTTCAAACAACAGCTCGTCTTCTTCAAACAAACACCGCGGACGCTTGATTTATACCGTTCAAGAAGCAAACGAAGTAGCTAAAGACGGTGCTGTCAATAAAGTGCGTTTAAGGTATAAATAAGAAAATCCCTCTTGACGTTCTTTTTTATTGTGTTATCTTGGAGTGCTTTTGAGATATAAATACTTTGGAGAATCGTTTTGTTTGCAGATAAAAAAGCCGTTATTTGGGACTTAGATAACACTCTTTATCGCATCACCCCCGAAATTGCCGACATTTTAGATGAAACAATGGCCGTTGCGCTGATTGAAGATTTGAGTGTTCCTTTGAGTTTGCCCGAATGCAAGGCTTTGGTTAAGCAATCATATAAAGAATTTCGCGATGGCGGTGAATATTTTTATCAGCATTACGGTATTTCTCAAAAAGATTTGTCTTTTTACTATAACAAACGAAACCCCGTTCATTTAATTGAGCCTTATCAAAATTTAGCCATTAAATTGAAAAAAATTCCTCTGGAACAATATGTTTTCACGGCAAGCAACCGCGAAACTTCAGAAAAAATTTTACAACGCATCGGTTTATTTGAAATGTTTAAAAACCGTTTCTACAGCGTTGAAGATTTTGGTGTTTATAAGAAAAATGAAAATGCCGATGTTTATCATCAATATTGCAAAAAAATCGGGCATAAACCGGAAGATTGCATTTTTGTTGACGACAGCTATTCAAATCTTGAATTTGCCAAAGAAACCGGCATGACAACCATTCGTATTTATTATCAGAACAATTCCGCTGCTGACAAAGAATACATTGACGCCGCATTTAAGGGCGTTGAAGAATGTGTTGATGCTTTAATTGACGCAACAAAATAAGCGCTTTATTGACACAAGCTTTGTTCGTAGTTGTAATTTTCGATATTATCCAGCTTTTCCTGTTCTTTTTTGATTTCGGATTTAATTTCTTCTAAAACCGGATTAATCGCTTCCAGATATTTTTTCTGCAAACCTTCCTGAATAACTTCCATCGGAACATCATCTTTTGCTCTGCTTGCGATGGCATATTTCTTAACGGCTTCGATAAAGCGATTTTTAATCACCGGCATATACTTTTCGATAACTTCCATATTAATTTGCTGATGTGTCTGTTCATGTCTTAAAGCAACTTCATAAGCGCATGTTCCTTTTTTGATACCCCGCGCAATATAAATTGTCGGATTGCGCATCGAAATTTCAAGCTTTATATCGCTCGGATAAAAGCATACAACGCCGTCCGAAAGCTTCTGTTTTGACAGATTAAAATTAAGCTCGGAGCCTAAATCGTATGTTGCCAATCCGTTAATTTGGTAGCCGTTATGCACATCACCGCCATATTCGGACGTATGCAGCCTTGTTAATGTGCGCCCTACTTTTGTGTGGTCATACGTCAACGCATCATAAGATGCGGTTACGCTCACATTCGGACTTTTAACAATAGATTTGCAACGTGCATTCAGAGGGCTTTCCGCTTTTGCTGATGAAAAAGATGTAAAACTTAAAAAAATTAATATATAAAAAACGTTTTTCATGTATAATATAACCAAGTTTTGTTAATAACCGTAGAGTCAATATAAATGAAATATTTTATCTTTGCAATGTTTTTCGTATTTTCAGCCACCATCTTATACGCACAGGATTTTTTTATTCCGGATGGGGCTCTTCCTGTCGTCAGGGACGAACTAAAACCTTTAAACAAACAGCTTCAAGACCATTCTTCAAAATATTCTCAGCGGCGTTATAAAATTATTGACGGGCGCGTTTTTGCCATTGAAAACGAGCCGGAAAAAACTCCCGAAAACGTTGTTTCGGAACCTGTTCAAGAAGCTTTAACCGCTGAAATCAAACCTCTTGAACAAGCTACACTGCCTGTTGCGAGTGTGGATGTTCAACCGACGGAAGAATCGGAAGACGAAACGGAATCGAAAAATAAAATTCTTCCGCCTAAAATTGCTGCCGTTGACAAGAGTCTCCCGCCTTATAAGAACAGATATTCTTTTTATCTTTCCGATTTGCAGAGTTTTCAAACAACGGGAAAAATGCCTCAGAATCCGGATTTAGACAATGCCCTAAAAAAACTGTCTTCCAAAAGAAAAGAAGTTTTATTTGACGGAATAGTTCAATAAATCCGACTGCTTTGTTTAAGCCCGTTAAGGTAAGCAAACAACTTGCTTAAACACATTTTCCAAAAAGAACAGAGACACAAAGCAGATAATCATTGTCATTAAGGGTGTTGTGAACCACCCGCCGACAATGCGTCCGGCGATGCCCCAGTTAATACCTCTGCCCCCTTTTAAAAGTCCGATACCCAAAATCGCACCGATGACAGCCTGCGTGCTTGAAACAGGCACCAACGGAATCGCCGGCAATGATAACGCGTGCAACCCGTCTCTTAAAGCGGACGAAGAAAACAAAAACAGCACAACAGCTTGAGATAACACAACAATAAACGCCACAAAAGGCGACATTTTCATAATGTGGCTTCCGATTGTTGCCATGACTTTTTGTGAATAAGTCCAAATACCGGCCGAAATGGCTATTGCTCCGAGCAAAAATAATATCTGTGTCGAATCCAATTTTAACAGAGCTGTGTTTATCGCCGAAAAAGGAGCCGAATCCACAAACACACCCATGACGTTGGCAATATTATTCGCCCCCAAAGCGTATGTGCAAAAGGCCCCCGAAAGAATGAGCCCTATTCTTAAATATTGGTCCTGCCTTAAAATATGAAGATGAATTTTGTTGATTATTTTTTTTAAAATAACATATAGCCCGATGGCAATAAGCCCTGCTAAAAACGGGCATGCCGCCCAGCTTAAAATAATCTTAAGCAATACCGCCATATCGGTTGCTTTGCCGGCATATAAATTCCACCCGATAATACCGCCGACAATTGCCTGCGATGTTGAAGTCGTCAAACCCGATCTGGCCATAAAAGAGACTGTTACCGCCGCTGATAAAGCCACCATAAAAGAACCGGCCAAAGCGTTGACATCACCAAGTTTCATTAAAGTTTGTGTCGTTCCGGCACCGCCGTATACAGCGCCTAAAATGATAAAAACCGAAGCGATAACGGCAGCTGTTTTAAATTTGAGCATTTTTGAGCCGACAGCCGCCCCGAAAATATTCGAAACGTCATTGGCACCTAATGACCAACCCAAAAACAAACCGCTTGATAAAAAAATCAGATATGCCAACCCCATCTTAAATATCTCTCTTAATCACATAAATCAGCAATTGGTCCACACAGTTTTCCGCCAAATCGGCAATATCGGCGACTTCGCTTAAAAATGTTTTGAGCTGCAATTTGTGGGCAAGTTCGATATTTGAGGCAAAAATTTCTTCTTTTAATTTGGCTGTCGTCTTGTCGCTTTCGTGTTCAAAGAAATAAACTTTTTTCGAATAATTGCGCACCGCCGTAAAATCTCTGAAAAAAGCTCTTGAAGCGAATGCCAAATTTTCGGCACATTCGCATACCTGACCGACCAAATCTTCGATTTTTTCGTGATATTCTTTCGGAACATCAGGGTTTTCAATATAAAATTGATGT
The DNA here is from genome assembly GCA_002308495.1 of Alphaproteobacteria bacterium UBA1254. Classification (GTDB taxonomy): domain Bacteria; phylum Pseudomonadota; class Alphaproteobacteria; order RF32; family CAG-239; genus UBA1254. The sequence continues at coordinate 8,518 of DBVW01000020.1, read as the reverse complement.
GCCACTTCGTCAAATTCGTTAATCACCTTGTCCAAATTTTCAACAAGCTCCAAAACATCGCCTCTGAAATCGGGAATCAGATTTTGAGCATATAAACGGCTTTCAATATCCCGACGCAAAACATCGGCATCATGTTCAATGGTTTTAATTTCTTTGCTTAGTTTTCGGTAATTTTGGCTTCTCTTTTCTTGTAAAAACAGATGGACAGCCTTTTTAAAAACCATTGAAATCTCAACAATTTTATCATGCAGTTCATCTATTTTGTTTTCTAATTCTTTGGTGTGAGAGAAAAGTGAAACTTTAACGTGAAACATGATTTTACCTTTTCATTTTGTTGTTATCTTTTTTGTATTTTATCTTGTCAATTATGAAAAAAACGTATAGATTCACGTTGTTTTTTAATTACGTAATTTTAAGAAAGGTTTAAAATGAAAAATTCATTATATATTTCAGTTGTAGCACTTGTTGTTGCTGTTTTGACAGCTCTCTGCACATTTTTCGGTTGCTGCAATCATAAGGCAAAAGCTCCGGCTGCTTTGGATGTTTCAGAGCTTCGCGTTGCTTTGGAAAATAATCCTGAAATGATTGTCAGCGCTTTGCAAAAATATGAAGACGTTCAACGTCAAGCTCAATTACAGGAAGCTTCTCGTCTTTTCAAAACAAACATTGAAGAGCTGAACAACAATGCAAATGCTCCTTTTGTCGGTCCTAAAGATGCCAAGATTGTTTTGGTTGAATTCTTTGATTTTTCTTGCGGCTACTGCAAGAGATTGGCTCCCGCTGTTGAAGCCATTGTTAAAAAGAATCCTGATGTTAAAGTTGTTTTCAAACCGATTACATTCGTTGCTCAAATTTCAAAATATGCCGCTCAAGCCGCTTTAGCTGCTAACGAACAGGGCAAATTTATGGAATTATACGGCATTATGCTCGGTTCTCAATCCAGATTGACTGAAGAAACAATCAACAGCATGGCTGAAAAAGCAGGCTTGGATATGAAGAAATTCAAAGAAGATGTTGCTTCTGAGAAAGTTCAAAACACGATTAAAGAAGTTTCTGATTTAGCTAACAAACTTCAAATCCGCGGTGTTCCGACACTCGTTTTGAACGGCACACAAATTCAAGTTATCGACGAAGCCGGCATTCAGGCTGAAATCGACAGATTGAAATAATTTTTCACACAACAAAAAAAAACAACGCCCGAAAGGACGTTGTTTTTTTATAATAAAACTTGCCTTAATAGTTATTGAAGCGAGTTTTATTTGAATACAGCAAAAATTATCTACCGCCATCATCACGACCTTTGGGTTTGGTTGGTATAGGAGAATTGGAATCAAGCACCGTTGCTTCAGTAGGTGATGAAACTTTTTCACCTTTTCTTTCTGTCAAATATTCTTGACGTCCTTGAAGGTGTCCTTTTTGTAACATTAACTCTATTTGTGTATGATGCCATTCTTTAGCTACCTCTAGAGGTGACCTTCTATACCGATTTTTGTCACTTAAATCAGCGCCGCTTTTAATCAAGAAATCAACTACTTCTGGGTATGGTTTTACTCTATCAATAGCAACTATGATAGCTGTCCGCCCTTCTACATCTTGTGCATTAATATCAGCACCCATTTCCTTTAATTTTTTTACAAGAGATAAATGACCATTTCTAGCGGCATGTATCAAAGCCGCAGAAGCTTCTTCCCGATTAATATTGACTCCATGTTCTATTAAGGAATCAACAAATTTCTCATCTCCCGCCATACAAGCTCTATCTAAAACAGTATTTCCCCAACGATCCATCAATGAAGTATCCGCAGAATGTTTTAAAAGTAAATCATATAGAGGAGTGTTTCTGTTCATTTCAGCACACATTAAAGGGGTTAAGAAGTCATGGTTTTCTTGTGCATTAATATTTGCTCCATTAGATAGCAATATCAGAGCTATCTTGGCACATCTTTTTTCATTAAAATATTTTATATTACCTAGACAAACATCATGTAGTTTTGTTCGTCCAGCAAAACTACGGGCATTTACATTAGCTCCCATTTCCAAAGCCCTTATTGTATCTTCTGCTGTTCTTGCTTCTAATAACATTTCGTCTGCTTTGCTTAATGCCATTGCTCAAATCCTTTTCAAAAAAGTTGCATTTTGTCTAATTTTAGCATAAGTTACTGCTAGAATCAAGTCATTTTTTATGAGAAATTTTTCATATACTCATAATAATGCCCAAAAAAGCCCCGCATCAGCGAGGCTTTTTTTGAGTTCCAATATCTTAGAACTTTTCCTGAAGCTCAAAGAAATAAGCTTGCGGGTGATCGCAAACAGGGCATCTTTCCGGCGCTTTCGGGCTCTCAATACGGCAACCGCAGTTAGCGCATTCCCAAATAACTTTCGTCGGACGCTCAAAAATCTTGCCCTCACACAAAGAATCGAGCAAAGCTTGATATCTTTCTTCGTGGCCTTTTTCAATTTTGCCGACCATCTCGAAAAGCTGAGCGATTTTATCAAAGCCCTCTTCTCTTGCTTCGCGAGCCATACGCTCATACATATTCGTCCATTCAAAATTTTCACCGGAGGCCGCATCTTTTAAATTTTCAATCGTTGAGGGAACCTCGCCGTTATGCAAAAGCTTAAACCAAATTTTTGCATGCTCTTTTTCGTTGTTGGCTGTTTCTTCAAATTTTGCGGCGATGATATTGTAGCCTTCTTTTTTGGCTTTAGAAGCATAATATGTGTACTTATTGCGTGCTTGAGATTCGCCTGCAAAAGCATCTTTTAAGTTTTGTTCTGTTTTAGAACCTTTAAGTTCCATTGATAATCTCCTTTATAAAAACGTTGATTTTATAACAAAATACACAGCCTTTTTGAAGCTGTCAATAAAATAAATTTGTTATGAGAATTTAGTTTGAAGCGGTCTTTTCCGTTTTTTCGGATGAATTTTGCACCGTTTCGGCCACTTTCGTTTCTGTTGCCGTTGTCGCCTTAATCTGTTCAACAACTTTTTTGAACTTTTTGAGCTTATCGCCGCTTAAGTTTTCACCTGTTGCCGCTTTGACTTTCAACGGATCAATTTTTTTGCCGTTTTTGATGATTTCAAAGTGCAAATGCGGACCTGTTGAACGACCTGTCGAGCCGACATAAGCGATGACCTGTCCTTGTTTGACACGCACACCCGGGCGAATCCCTTTGGCATACGACTTTAAGTGTCCGTATCCGGTTGAATATTCCGAATTATGACGGATCGTAATATAATTTCCGTAGCCGTTTACCCATTTTGCCGCAGTTACCGTTCCGTCTGCCGAAGCATAAACCTTTGTATTCATCGGCGCGGCATAATCGACACCGCTATGCATACGATATTGCTTTAATATCGGATGGAATCTGCGTCCGAACTTTGAAGAAATGCGCGCTTTTTTAAATTCTAACGGTTTCCTGTCTAAATTCTTCTTTAACGCTAAGCCCTTTTCGTTGTAATAATCAACGGAGGCGCCGTCTTCAAAACGGTAAAGCTCCGTTTTGACTTTTCCGAGCGTTAAGGCTGCATAAACAATATCGCCCGTTTTAACCACATTTCCGTTCGGTGCTGTTTTGCGTTCATAACGAACTTCAAATTTATCGCCTGCCTTCACATCTTTTCTGAAATCGACACTGTAGGAAAAAATGTTTACAAAATTGCCTGCAACATTTTGCGGAACCCCGGCAAGCTTCATTGACCCGACAACCGTGCCGTTAATCGTGCCGGAAACAACTTTTGTCTCGGTTTTTAATTCATCTTGTTCAACACGTGCTTCATATTTTCCATCTTCTTGTTTTTCAAGAATATATCTCGTTCCGCTTGTCGGTTCTGTCATAATTTTGGTGATTGTCATCATATCGCTGTATTTCGTGTCAACAACCGATGAAATATTAATAACCTGACCGATTTTTATGTTTCGAGCATCATAAACTTTCTTATAGGTCTTATAAAGATTTGTGGCATCACCGTATTCCAGGCCCATTTTTGTTAAAATGCCGATAAAGCTGTCACCCTTTTCAACAACAACGGCTTCTTCATTAACCCCTAGATTTTGCGCAACCAAAATTTCTTCTGCCGGTTCGCCTTCTTCCTCAGCCTCTGTTTCAATAACTTGAAGATTTTCAATTTCGGCCCCCGTTTCCGCTAAAGCCAAATTCTCTTCCAAAGAAAAGCTGTCTTCACCCAACGCTATTTCTTCGGATTCTTCATCAATAAATTCATTATCATAATCAAACGACGCATTTACATTGTTGTTGTGATATATGTATATAAGCAATGCCGCCGTTATGGAAAGAGCATAAACAAAAAGAAGTATACGTTCTTGACGTATCCGTTTTGCCGTTGTTCTCGCGCGTTTAAAGTCCATTCTCTTTTTACTCTCACATTAATTTCGACTAGGATGCTACAACTTTCAACTTTTTTCAAGTAGATAATCAAGTTATACAAATTGGAAGCATACCCGAAGTAATATATCCACACTTTATAAATTTTTTATAAATTTTTTAAAAAAAGTCTTGCTTTTATTTTTTTTGTTATGTATAAGTGGTTTACCTTATGGGGGTGTAGCTCAGCTGGTTAGAG
>DBVW01000020.1:0-3885 GCA_002308495.1 Alphaproteobacteria bacterium UBA1254 | reverse complement strand
AATAAAAAACCGTCTTTACAGGCGGTTTTTTTTGTTTACTTCATTTTATTCTTTGATATACTGCTTTTGCTTGGTGTTATTTTATGGAATATTTTATATTATGTTTCTAAAAATACGAAGATTTTTGATTAATATTTTTTCTTTTCGCCTCCGGTTGTTAAGAAAAAAGCATCAGATTATTGTTTCTTTGACCTCATATCCTCTGAGAATCAACTATTTAGAGCCAACGCTTTCTTCTCTTTTTTCTCAAACCGTTTTGCCTGATAAAGTTATTTTATGGCTTGCCGCTTCTCAATTCGAAAACAAAGAAGATGACTTGCCCGAATATTTATCTCAATTTGCAAACGACAAGCTTCAAATAGAATGGTGCGACGACTTAAAGCCTCACAAAAAATATTTTTATGCTTTACAAAAATATAGCAATGACATTGTTATTATCGCAGACGATGATTTAGTATATGATTGCGATATGATTGAGTGTCTGTTGAAATCATATTTAAAATTTCCTCATGCCGTATCGGCAATGCGTACACATCTGATGAAAAGAAATGTTGATCGATTTGATTTTTATCACAATTTTGTAAAAGAACAAAACAAAATCATCAAAAAGCCTTCCATGCAACTGCTCGCCACAAACGGTGCCGGCACGTTATTTCCGCCGAATGTATTCGGTAAATCTTATTTTGATGAGACTTTAATCAAACAATTATGTTTGTCTGCAGATGATTTTTGGCTCAAAACGCTGGAAGTCATTTATCATGTTCCTGTCGTTCAACCGCGAAAATTTAAGCGCTTAAACACGGTTCTTACTTCTCAGGAGCATACTTTATGGCAAACGAACAAAACTGCTAATGATAAAATTTTAGAAAACATCAGAGACTGGTTTGATACTCAATTTGGAGAAGGCGCCTTTCTTTCAAAAATTTTCGAGGCACCGAAAACTTTGTTGTATTTTGTTCCTCACCAAGATGATGAACTGCTTACCATGAGCGTTGATATTCGCCAATCTCTTAAACAAAAAGATGATGTTCATCTTATTTTGTGTACTGACGGGTCTCAATCTCGTGTCAGAGAGCGCCTCAATGACGGTCATTCTTGTTCAAAGCATGCCGGTGAGCACATTTATAACTTATCTCTTCAAGATTTTGTTCAGGCAAGAGATTTTGAATTTATTGACAGCTGCATGGCGTTAGGTGTTAAGCGCGATCATATTCATATTCCGCAAAATCGTGCGATTGACGGCGCTTTGACGCAAAGGCATGCCGAAGATATTATCAAACATTATTTATCGCAATTTTCCAAAGATGTCACGCTTTGCACGATTTATTTTAAAAACGGCAAAAACCAACATCGCGATCATCAAAATTTAGGCTTAGCTGCTTATCATTTATTTAAGCGCGGATTTGTTTCCAAGATTCGCTTCTTCAAAGAGCCTTACTGCAAATCCAAAACCGAATTTATATCTATTAAACCCACAAAAGAAGATGAAGAAAAAATTTCTTTTGCGATACAATCATACTGCCTGTGGGCGCCCGAAGAGAGGCGCTATGCCGTCGGATATCATTCCGTTACGAATGAATTTGATGATTTTCAGGCTAAAATGAAAAATCATTATTTTGAAAGAAGTTCTATTCGTCGTTTGGATTAATTTTGGCATATACCAATTCGTTGCGGTACTCTCCGTACGCAAACTTAGCCCCTTTCAGACATCCTTCATAAGAAAAGCCGCAACGTTCCGCAACCTTTGCAGATGCTTTATTTAATGCGTCGCATTCTATTACAAGCCGATGAATTTTTCTTTTAAAAGTTCCTTTTCCAACGCTTTCACAAAATCAGAGGCATAACCATGTCCCGTTGCTTTTTTATCCAAATAATACCCATATTCTGCCCAATGATTCATATAGGAAACTGTGTGAATACCACCGGCCCCAACCATTTTTTTCGTTTTTTTATCCATAAATACATATTCAAAGGAATCTTGATTTTCCCAGTTTTTTGAAAAAACATCGGTTACAACGGCAACATCTTGCAAAGTTTTTGTGTCATCCACCCAGAACAAAAATTCTCTTAAAAAATCTTTTGAACGAAGAATCAAATCCAATAACTCTTCATCATGTTCATGTCTCCGCCTCAGAAAAACAGTTTTTTTCACCTTCTATTTTCTCCGGCAAACAAAACTTTTCATATTTTTTAATTTTTAAATCTAATATGGTCTCTTCCTACACATTAAACAAAAACGTCATAATATCGCCGTCCTGCACAACATATTCTTTGCCTTCAGAGCGGATTTTTCCGGCTTCTTTGCAAGCCTGTTCACCGCCGAATTTTACATAGTCATCATATGAAATTGTTTCTGCCCTGATAAATCCACGCTCAAAATCCGAGTGAATAATTCCGGCACACTGAGGGGCTTTATAACCTTTTAAAAACGTCCACGCGCGTACTTCTTTCGGGCCGGCGGTAAAATATGTTTGAAGGCCCAAAAGCTCATAGCCTGCTTTAATAATTTTTGAAAGCCCCGTTTCTTCCAGTCCAAGCGTTTGTAAAAATTCTTTTTTCTCGTTTTCATCTTCAAGCTGCGCCACTTCTGATTCTATTTCTGCTGAAATAATCACGGCTTTGGCGTTTTCTGCTGATGCCTTCTTAAAAACAGCCTCAGAAAATTTATTGCCTTTTGAAGCTGACTCTTCATCAACGTTACAAACATACAAAACAGGTTTTGACGTTAAAAGCTGAAGCATTTTATATTGTTTATATTCATCTTTTTGTTTTTCATCAGGAGCGGCAACGCGCGCCGGCTTTCCTGCTTTTAAGGCTTCAATAATCGGCTCAATCACGGCTTTTTGAACAATTGCTTCTTTGTCACCTCCGCGCGCCTTTTTAACGACTTGTTCAATACGTTTTTCCAAGCTTTCAAGGTCTGCGAGCATCAATTCCGTTTCTACGATTTCGGCATCTCTTATCGGATCGACCGAACCTTCAACGTGCGTAATATTGTCGTTTTCAAAGCAGCGCAGAACGTGAATAATGGCATCTGTTTCTCTGATGTTTGCCAAGAATTGGTTTCCGAGCCCCTCACCTTTCGATGCGCCTTTGACAAGCCCTGCAATATCGACAAACTCGAGTTGTGTCGGCACAATGTTTTTCGGTTGAACCATCTCAACTAACTTATCAAGTCTTTTATCCGGCACAGCCACGCGCCCCGTATTCGGTTCAATCGTGCAGAACGGAAAATTTGCCGCCTGTGCCGAAATTGTTTGCGTTAAGGCGTTAAAAAGCGTCGATTTTCCAACATTTGGAAGTCCAACTATTCCGCAATTAAAACCCATCTTTAATCTCCGTTATATTTGTTCTCATTATTTTTTTGAAACTTGCGACATGCCCAAAAAATTCGAGCACGAATCGATGCCATTTAAAATTAAAACTTCAACAGCTTCAGATACTGTTTCAAAAGCTTTTTGCAACACTTCTTTGTCGTGTTTTGAAAAATGTCCCAAGACATAATCCACAACTTCGGGGCCTTTTATCTGAGGTCTGCCGACGCCGACGCGAATCCTGTTATATTGGGGCGTTATATTCGAATCGATGCTTTTTAAGCCGTTGTGTCCTCCGGCACCGCCGCCGAGCTTTGCTTTAAGCTGACCTAAAGAAAGATCAATATCATCATGTATCACTATAATATTTTCAGGCAATATCTTATAGAACAAAGCCGCTTTGACCACCGAATTGCCTGATAAATTCATAAATGTCTGAGGTTTTAGCACATAAACTTTTTCAGAGCCGATTTGGCCTTCGGCAATTAAGCCGTCAAACTTTGACTTAAACGGGCTAAATTTATAGCGGTCGCATATTTCATCGACCGCCATAAAACCGACATTGTGGCGG